>NZ_JBFRPK010000075.1:0-18884 GCF_041471965.1 Vibrio sp. 10N.261.51.A3 | reverse complement strand
AACAGAATGGTAATGAATTGACTGTGCCGAATAACTACAAGTAGTTAAACGTATTGGTCACTCAGTTCATTGAAATCAATTTTGATTCCGAAGAATCTGTTTTATCTAACGATAAAACGTTTTGATATTCATCAACGAGTGCCCACACAGATTGATAGGTTTAAATTGTTAAAGAGCTTTACTTGTTGAGCCTTCCCTTTAGTAAGGAGGCTCTCGAAGTGGACGGCCATTCTAGCGGATTAGATTCCAGTGTCAAACACTTTTTCCAGCTAATTTTTCAAAGCATCTTAAATGCTTATCACCGTCTTGTTACTCAGTTCAAACCGCTTGGTTATCCTTGGCAACGGAGGCGCATTATAGAGAGAATAATCCTTTGTACAAGACTAAAAACGAAAAAAAGCCGCCACCGGCGACCGTTCGAACACTATTCACACAAAGCGTTTAAAATAGGTACGATTAAGCCTTAATTTCGGCCAATCGTACCTACCGTTCTTACTTCAACTATTGGTGAGCAATAATGCGGTCGTTGTTTACTAATAGCTGCACTTTCTTATCTGGATTAATTTTTCCTGCCAGTATCGCTTTCGCTAACGGGTTCTCGACACTTTGTTGAATCGCTCTTTTCAAAGGTCGTGCACCATATACTGGATCAAAACCAACTTGAGAAATTAACTTGAGTGCTTTATCCGAAACTTCAAGCTCATAACCATTGTCTTCCATTCTCTTCTTAAGGTGCTCAAGCTGAATAGCGGCTATCGACTGAATGTGCTCTTGACCCAATGGATGGAACACCACGCTTTCATCAACTCGGTTCAAAAACTCAGGACGGAAATGTTTACCTACCACTTCCATCACTTCATTCTTTATTCCTTGGTAGTCGAGCGTATTGAAGTTCTCTTGAATTCTCGAAGAGCCAAGGTTGGATGTCATGATCACTACCGTGTTTCTAAAATCGACTGTACGACCTTGTCCATCAGTTAAGCGTCCATCATCAAGCACCTGCAATAAGATATTGAAAACATCAGGATGCGCTTTCTCTACTTCATCTAGCAAAATCACTGAATAAGGCTTGCGACGCACTGCTTCTGTTAAGTAACCACCTTCTTCATATCCAACGTAACCCGGAGGAGCACCAACCAAACGAGCAACAGAGTGTTTCTCCATAAACTCAGACATGTCGATACGCACCATTGCATCGTCACTATCAAACATGAAGTTCGCGAGTGTTTTACACAACTCCGTTTTACCAACGCCAGTTGGACCAAGGAATAAGAAAGATCCAATCGGCTTGTTTGGATCAGATAAACCTGCACGGCTACGACGAATCGCATTCGATACCACTTCGACTGCTTCCGCTTGGCCAATAACTCGCTTATGTAGAACACCTTCCATTTTAAGAAGCTTCTCTTTCTCGGCTTCTAGCATTTTAGAAACAGGTATGCCTGTTTGCTTCGATAGCACGTCTGCAATTTCTGCATCAGTGACCTTATTACGCAGCAGCGTCATTTCTTGCATTTCAGCTTGAGTCGCAAGATCTAACTGCTTCTCTAATTCTGGGATTCGACCGTATTGCAATTCAGACATTCGGTTAAGATCACCAGCACGTCTCGCAAAATCCATATCCATACGAGCTTGTTCTAGCTCTGACTTGATGTGTTGCGTGCCAGAAAGCGCGGCTTTCTCTGCATTCCACACTTCTTCAAGCTCTGCGAAATCTCGTTCTTTGTCAGAAAGCTCTTCTTGTAATGTTCGAAGGCGTTTTTCACTGGCTTCATCATTTTCATTGGTAAGAGCTTGCTGCTCGATCTTCAATTGAATGATTTTACGCTCGAGCTTATCTAGCGACTCAGGTTTTGAGTCGATCTGCATACGGATACTCGAAGCCGCTTCATCAATCAGATCAATCGCTTTATCCGGCAGTTGACGATCAGAAACGTATCGATGAGATAGTGTTGCTGCAGCCACGATTGCTGGGTCGGTAATTTCTACATGATGATGAAGTTCATAGCGCTCTTTCAAACCACGAAGAATCGCCACCGTGTCTTCAACCGTTGGTTCATCGACAAGCACTTTTTGGAAGCGGCGCTCTAACGCTGGATCTTTCTCTATGTATTGACGGTATTCATCAAGAGTCGTTGCGCCAACACAGTGGAGTTCACCACGAGCCAACGCTGGTTTTAACATGTTACCGGCATCCATAGAGCCTTCACCTTTACCAGCGCCGACCATAGTATGAATTTCATCGATGAAGAGAATGATATTGCCCTCTTCTTTAGACAATTCATTGAGGACTGACTTCAAACGCTCTTCAAACTCACCACGATATTTAGCGCCAGCTACCAAAGCACCCATGTCTAATGAAAGTACGCGTCGGCCTCTTAAACCTTCTGGCACTTCATTGTTAATAATGCGCTGAGCCAAACCTTCAACGATAGCTGTCTTACCAACACCAGGTTCACCGATAATGACTGGGTTGTTCTTAGTACGACGCTGAAGTACTTGGATAGTACGGCGGATTTCGTCATCTCGGCCAATTACCGGATCCAGCTTGCCTTGCTCCGCTCTTTCAGTCAGATCGATGGTGAACTTCTCTAACGCTTGGCGTCGGTCTTCGGCATTTGGGTCATCAACTTTTTGACCGCCACGAACCTGCTCGATAGCTTGAGATAATTTTTGCTCAGTAAGACCTAGCTCTTTAAGCAGGTTACCTAAAGGGCCTTTATCTTCAATTGCGGCAAGTAGGAAGACTTCCGAAGAAATGTATGTGTCTTGACGCTTTTGTGCGACCTTGTCACATAGGTTGAACAAAGTACCCATTGCATTCGACAGTTGAACATCACCACCGATACCACTTACTTTCGGTACACGGTCTAATATTTCGCTTAGCTTTGAACGCAATTGAACCACATCAATATTCAGCATGGTGAGCAATGGACGAATTGCACTACCATCTTGATTAAGCAAAGACACCATTAGGTGCACAGGCTCTATATATTGGTGATCACGACCTAATGCGAGCGACTGAGCATCAGATATCGCAATTTGGAATTTACTAGTGAATCGATCGAGACGCATGCCAACCTTCCTACTCTTAGATATGTTTATCTTATGGTTAGAAGATGGATACGGTAACGCGGATTTTCAAGGGATAAGAATGAAGAATAGAGCTGTTATAAAAATATAAATGAGCTGGATGACTGGTTGCACTAGTTAAAGGTTACTCTAACCAAATAAAAGTAGCTTGGCGTCCAGTAATACCATCACGACGATAAGAATAGAACGCATCGGCATCAGCGAAGGTACATAGATTAGAGTCTGTCACAGAAGTTACACCAACTTTGTTCAGTCGTTGCGTTGCAAGCTGAGACATATTCGCTAGCCATTTGCCTGGTTCAGCTTTGGCTTCAAATGCGAGCTTAGCTTGAGAGTCAAAACTAACGAAAGCTTCCAACACATCATCGCCTACTTCAAAAGCTTGTTTGCCTATTGCAGGACCAAGCCAAGCAATGATCTTATTCTCTGAACCTAAGTTTGAAAACTTTGCGACGGCATTTTCAAGAATTCCACCAGCAAGACCACGCCAACCAGCATGAACAGCTGCAACTTGAGTGCCTTTGGTATCAGTAAGGATTACAGGTAAGCAATCGGCTGTCATCGCAGAACAAACAACACCTTTAGCTGTGGTAAACGTACCGTCAGCATCAAGAATATCTGCCGTAGGGTGTAAAACCGTAACGACATCTGTTGAGTGAGTTTGATGTAGCCATACCGGAGCGGCAGGCATATTAGCGTGTTGCTTGAGCCAGGCTCTGTTGTTTTCAACAAGCGAAGTATCATCCCCAACATGCGTACCTAGGTTTAATCCTTGATACGCACCAGTAGAAAAACCATCAAAACGTGTCGAAGCAAATGCTTTCACGTTTTTTGGTGCATTCCAGTTAGGGATGATCATCGACATGATTAAATGTCGTCTTCCAAGTTTTCGCGAGCATCAACACGTAACGCTTCAGCCATCACAACCATGTCATTTGGCACAGGAGCGTGGAACTCAACTTCTTCACCTGTAATTGGGTGAACAAATTTAAGCATAACAGCGTGTAGCGCTTGGCGATCAAAAGAACGAATCATGGTCGTTAGTTCTTCAGATGCACCTTTTGGAATACGAGCACGGCCACCGTATGCAACGTCACCTAGCAGCGGATGCTGAAGGTATGACATGTGAACACGAATTTGGTGAGTACGACCCGTTTCTAGGCGTAGACGAATACGAGTATGCTCGCGGAAGTGCTCAGCAACACGGTAGTGAGTTACCGCTGGCTTTCCTAATTCATTTACATCCATCAAGGTACGCTTAGTTGCATGACGGCTAATGCCTTTCTCTACCACACCACCAGCGGTCATTTTGCCAATTGCAATTGCTTCATATTCACGAGTAATACGACGCTTAGCAAGAGCACGCACAAGACGAGTTTGAGCTGGAACCGTTTTAGCCACAACCATAAGACCTGTTGTGTCTTTATCAAGACGGTGCACAATACCTGCACGAGGCACTTCTGCAATCTGTGGGTAATGGAAAAGCAATGCGTTTAGTATGGTTCCATCCGGTGTGCCTGCGCCTGGGTGTACAACCAGATCGCGAGGCTTATTGATAACCAATAAGTCATCATCTTCGTAGACAATGTTTAGAGGAATATCTTGTGCTTCCCAGCGCTCTTCATCTGCAAGTTCAGCTTGCAAGATGATCTCTTCACCGCCCAAAACCTTAACGCGCGGCTTTGTAATAACTTCGCCATCCACTTGGATTTTGCCGTCAAGAAGCCACTCTTTAATGCGAGAGCGAGAAAAATCGGTAAATAGTTCAGCGACAGCTTGGTCTAAACGTTGACCTAACTGGCTGCTTTTTACTGTGTCTGTTAATGTGATCTGCTGAGCCATATCGAACTTTTTTAAAAACCGTGAGACTAATACCCATTAGTATGGATAAAATAGAATAATTGCATCATTGTATCTGTTACTGGTTAGAAAGTAACGGAAGCTTACGAAATATTTAATTCAAGGAATCGACGCCTGACATGAAACACCTTACTTTATCGGGTCTATTAGCCGTATCACTCTTGGTTGGTTGTTCAAGTAGTGAAGAGATAGTGCCAGATGTACCACCATCGGTTCTCTACTCTGACGCTCAAGAATCACTGCAGAGCGGTAGCTGGCTTTCAGCAATAGAAAAGCTAGAAGCCCTAGACTCACGTTACCCATTCGGCGCCTATTCTGAGCAAGTACAGCTCGATCTGATTTACGCTTACTACAAAAATGATGACTTGGCACTTGGCCTCGCTACCATTTCACGTTTCCTACGTTTGAACCCAACGCATGAGAAACAAGACTGGGTTCTTTACATGCGCGGCTTAACGCACATGGCGCAAGACCGAAACTTCATGCACGATATTTTTAATATCGACCGTAGTGACCGAGATCCTGAACCAGTGAAACTTGCGTTTGCTGACTTCAAGCGACTACTCGAACGTTTCCCTAGTAGCCCTTATGCTGAAGATGCACAAAAACGCATGTTCGCACTTAAGAACCGCCTAGCAGAGTATGACTTAGCAACCGCTGATTTCTACCTACGCCGCGAAGCTTGGATTGCTGCGATCAACAGAACGCAAGAGCTGCAAAAAACTTACCCAGACACCATTGCTGCGCGTAAGTCTTTAGATATCCAGCTAAAAGCTTATCAACAACTCGGCCTAGATGACGCTGTGTTAAGAACAGAAAAGTTGATTGAGTTAAACCCACTACCTTAATCAAACCTCTTACATCTCAATCCTAAAAGCGCGCTAATTTACTAGCGCGCTTTTTTTCATCTACATATCGCAAACTTGATGGATCGCATAATACACGGTATCTTCAAAAGATAACTTTTAACAAAACATCAACATGGAGTGTGGATGTGAGTAGGTTGTTATTATTTATCTGGATATCGCTATTTAGCCACTTATCCTACGCATTAGAACTGTCTCCATTAAGCAATAAGCCTTACATGGGTGACTTGGATGTGCTCAAAACCAAAGGAACGGTTAGAGTGCTAGTGTCTGCCGATCTTGGTTTCTATTACATCGAGGATGGCAAGCCAAAAGGCATCGTGGCAGAAATGCTCTACCACTTTGAGAAAAGCCTTCGTAAGAAACATCCCTATCTCAATGTTCAAATCATCCCCGTGCAACGAGATGATCTACTTCCCTCTTTAGAGTCTGGCTATGGTGATGTCGCTGTCGCTAACCTAACGATCACCGATAAACGATTACGAACCATCGATTTTTCGGATCCGATGATTAAAGATGGTAAAGAACTCATTATCACAGGGAAAAAGGCCGAACCTATCACCGAAATCAAGCAATTGAGTGGCAAAGAGGTGTGGATACGAGCAAGCTCGAGTTACTTCGAGAGTGTACAAAGAGTTAATAAGGAGCTTAACGAGCTAGGTTTACCACCACTGCATGTCCACTTTATCGAGGAGTCATTACAAGACTACGAGCTGATAGAACTGGTTAACCAAGGTTATATACAAGGCACAATTCTGGATAACCATAAAGCCAAGCTCTGGATCGATGTAATGGAAAACATTCAAGTCCATAACGACTTACCTTTACGACAAAATGGTCGTATTGCTTGGGCTTTAAGAAAAGACAGCCCTCAACTGAAGAAAGAGATAAACAAATACGTCAAGACCGCACGAACAGGCACCCTGCTTGGGAATGTCATCTACCAGAAATACATCGACAATACTCGCTGGTTAGGCCGAGCACTCAACCCCAATAAAGTAGACCGAGTAGCTAAACTCTCAGATGTCTTTGAAAAGTATTCGAGCAAGTATGAATTTGATCCTTTGATGATGTCAGCTCAAGGTTTCCAAGAATCAGGACTGGATCAGAGCCGGATTTCTCATCGCGGGGCTATTGGTGTGATGCAGGTATTACCGAGTACCGCCAAAGATAAAAACGTCAACATCAAGAACATCCATAAGGTGGATAACAACATCCATGCGGGTGTGAAGTATATGCGCTTTATCAAAGACCGATATTTTGACGACCCGGCAATATCACCCGACAATCAAATCTACTTTACCTTGGCTTCTTACAACGCTGGTCCTGCTAAGATCAGAAAGATGAGGAGCATTGCCAAGCAGAAAGGTTACAACCCAAACATCTGGTTTAAAAACGTAGAAATCATCACTCGCAAATACGTGAGTAAAGAACCCGTAACCTATGTTGCCAACATCAATCGTTACTTCGTAATCTATAAACAATTACAAGCTATCAATGCTATCCGAGAGGACAGCACAGCGAGATTACTGAACACTAACGACTAGGATCGCCTCCATCCCAGAGCTGGGGAGCCAAAGGTATTAGGTAAAGCTAAAAAACACAAAAGCCGCATAAGAATACTTATGCGGCTTTTGTTTATCTAATTCTGAAGAAGCTTATGTAGCGACCTATATTACAAGACCTATATCACAAAACACTATTGAGTAAATTTCAATCAAGCACTTTCCATAGGCTGTAGGACGCCCCTAAAAACTGATTTAATTTTTAGCGAAGCCTTGCCTCCAAGTTATCGTTTTTCATAAGGATAACAAGCATTTTTCGCCAAAAAGATACTAAGACTTGCGTAAGATCACATTTGATTTTAATGCTTATCCCACCCAACCAAAACAAGATCTAGATCACATTCTTTATTCCTAAAAGTCGTAATCTGAAGTTAACCCATGAGGGATACAACAGAGGAAAACTTCTATGAAAATGAACATCACTGGTAAAAACATCGACATTACCTCTGCAATCCGTGATCACATAGAAAGCAAATTTAAAAAGCTAGATAAATGGCAAGTAGACATCATTGGCTGCCAAGCGAGCTTTAGCGAAGAACCAAACAAGAAGAAGAAATTTGAAGCGGTACTAACCGTACCAAAAGGCCAACTTGTTGCTTCATCAATCCATGACGACCTCTACGTAGCGATCAACGAAGTAGAACAAAAACTAGAGCGTCAACTCAACAAGCTACGCCATAAACCAGAAGCGCGCCGCGCTGAAAAGCCTGAAATCGAAGAGCTAGAAGCTGAAGTAGAATAAGGAAAGAGAACAGATTAAAAAATAGCGCCTCAGGGCGCTATTTTTTTGCTTGACGCTCGTAGCTCGCTTGCTTATTGTGTTTAAACATTCATAAAACAATCACTTTTTATGCACACTCAATCTTTGTTTATTTTTGACTTCTTTTTTCTTCCGTAAATCGGAGGCTAAGTCGTTTTAGAAAAACAAGTCAAAAACGAACAAGAAGCCTCCCACACTAGGGAGGCTTTTTTATAAGGACACATTTATGACTGACCGCTCAATTTCACTGGATGATATCCGCCTTCGTCTTAATGATTTAGACGACGAACTCCTGAAGTTACTTTCAGAGCGTCGCAAGCTAAGTATCGAAGTCGCTAAAAGCAAAGTAGAGACATCAAAACCAGTTCGTGATGCAGTACGAGAACAACAACTATTAGTTAAACTGATCAACAACGGCAAAGATAAATACGAACTTGATGCGCAGTACATTACCAAGCTGTTTCACACCATCATCGAAGATTCCGTTTTACTACAACAGTCATACTTACAAAACCTAGCGAACCCGCAAAGCCGTAAACCATTGGCTCGCGTTGCATTCTTAGGTTCTAAGGGATCGTATTCTCACCTTGCGAGCCGCGAATACTTCAGCCGCAAGAATATGGAATTGATTGAGCTGAACTGTAATCACTTCAAAGAAGTCGCATCAACAGTAGAGTCTGGCCATGCCGACTACGGTGTCCTGCCGATTGAGAACACCAGTTCAGGGTCAATTAACGAGGTCTACGACCTGTTACAGCATACGACTCTATACATTGTTGGCGAACTTTCTCAACCGATTGAGCACTGCCTTGTTGCTAAAAGTGATATCCGTTTAGAAGACATCAAAACACTCTACTCGCACCCACAACCTCATCAACAATGCAGTGAGTTCTTGAGCCGCCTTAAGGGTGTCAACCTTGAGTCTTGCGCAAGCACCGCTGATGCAATGAAAAAAGTTAAAGAATTGGGTGGTAATGACGTAGCTGCTATTGGTAATGCATCGAGCGGTAAGCTTTATGGACTACAGCCAATCCAGAGCAATATTGCAAACCAAACAGAGAACCACACTCGTTTCATCGTTGTGGCGCGTAAGCCTGTTGAAGTATCGACTCAAATACCAGCGAAAACAACGCTCATCATGTCGACATCTCAAGAGGCGGGTTCTTTGGTAGAAACACTACTGATCCTGCAACGCTTAGGCATCAACATGACTAAGCTAGAATCTCGTCCTATCATGGGTAACCCTTGGGAAGAGATGTTCTATGTCGATTTAGAGGCGCATCTGGATTCAGATAATATGCAACAAGCGATAACGGAACTAACAGCCATTACTCGCCACCTTAAAGTGTTGGGTTGCTACCCAAGTGAGAACATCAAAGCGACTCAAGTTAAGTTGTCATAGCTGAAAGTGAGTATCAGCTTTTAGCTAACATAAGTATTTGGCCTACAGCAGGCCAAATACTTAAATCACCCTCTAGTCGAGTACTATTCTCGCTAAGAAAACTCACCCTAGCATGCCTGAAACACAATTCACTTGTTTCGCACATTCGGCACGCTTACTCTCTCCACTACTTGAGCCTTTCTAACAAAAACTCATTAGTGGCTTTTTT
Source organism: Vibrio sp. 10N.261.51.A3 (assembly GCF_041471965.1). Taxonomy (NCBI): domain Bacteria; kingdom Pseudomonadati; phylum Pseudomonadota; class Gammaproteobacteria; order Vibrionales; family Vibrionaceae; genus Vibrio; species Vibrio sp. 10N.261.51.A3. The sequence continues at coordinate 9,130 of NZ_JBFRPK010000075.1, read as the reverse complement.
TATCAATAAAGACAAAACCTTACCCCCTTCACAGGAAATCATCGAACTACGTATAATTAATAGCGAGTAAGCATTAAGTAACATAAACTTATGCGCTTAATTTATAAATAGTGTTGTCATTAACTATGAAGCTAAGTACTAAAATCTTACTACTAATAGCCCCTGTGATACTGATCAGTACCGCGGCTTCTAGCTATATTATTTATTCGACGCAAAAAAGCAGTTTCATCAAACGCGAAGACAACGCACTTCAACTGAACATGGAAAAACTAGCCGGATACTTTCGCCAATCTCGTTCGTTCCTCAATAGCTACTCTTACACCTTGACCCAGAGTGATATGGTGAAGCGTTATTTTCTCACTGATCAAAATCTATCTCGCGATCTTGAACTGGTCAGTAATCTTCGAGAAGCCATTCATTTCCTGCAAGATGACGATGAAAGCTATACAGGTTTAGCGCTTCTTAATGGTGATCGAAAACTGCGTTATTACGCGGATAATAGCAATGACTCACGCACTCAGATCGACAGTAAGATATTGGAGTATGTTGACCAGCACTATCAAGACACCCTAGCAACATCGAGTACCAACTATATTCAAAACTCCCAAGGCGAAGGGATGTTGGTTCACTATGACAAGGTAGATAGAAAAGCGATTTTCCCAACCGTTAACAATCAACCCGACGATGTGTTCTTTGTTGTTGTCTCTGTCTCTCTCGACAAATTTAATGCGCTGAGAAAACAGATAGAGTTCGACTACCAAACCAGTTTGTTCTTCACCTCCATAGCGGTTTCTTTGGAAAATGATGTCACCCACTCAGTCAAGCTTGCACCAGAACTGTACGCCACGGTCGACCCGGCGCAATTCCTGTTGGAAAACAAGCTCGATTCGATTTGGAACAAGCTGAGTTTGTCGTTTGCACTGTCTGCGTTTGTGACTGTCGCTCTGCTACTCATGCTTCTGTCTCGCACTGTGATTACTCCAATAACACGGCTCGATCGACAGCTACAGCAAGTCGAAAAAAAACAACGTAAGAACATTGAACGCTTAGGCACTCGTGATGAACTTGGCCGCTTATCACAGCGTTTTTATGACATGTACCAAGAGCTAGACAACACCTACCAGCAAACCAAGCTCTTGGCCGAAAATGATCAGTTAACCCAAATAGCCAATAGGCATCAGTTTCAAACCTTCGTTCAGCAATCGTTGCCAAAACCGAGTTCGAATACCGAAACCTGGGTTCTCTATTTTGACTTGGACAACTTCAAGTTTGTGAACGACAAATACGGGCATCAAATCGGCGACTCGATTCTGGTTTCTTTTGCTCAGCGTATTTCAGATATTTGTCGTCATTATAAAGAGGAATTCGACGCTCATTGTATGCCAGCCCGACTTTCTGGAGACGAGTTCGTTGTCTACATTAACGCTCCTAGTCACCGAGGAAATGTCGCGCATCGATTCTCGAACGATTTACTGACTCCACTGCAAAAAGGTTTTGTCACCGAATCAGGCAGCTTTCCGATCACGGTCAGTATTGGTATTGCGACCTACCCTAATGATGGCAACTCAATCGAGAAGCTACTGTCCAACGCGGATACTGCGATGTACCAAGCCAAGCGTGCCGGTAAAAACCAATTTGCTGACTATTCACGGGATTTAGACAAAGCCATTCAGCGCCAAGCAGACATTGAACGTGCGCTTAGAGGTGAGAATTTTGATGATGAATTCAGGCTCGTTTACATGCCCTACATGGATTCCACCGGGACTGATGTTATTGGCGTTGAGGTGTTATTGCGTTGGAATTCAAAGCAACTTGGTTTGGTTCCACCAGATGAGTTCATTCCAATAGCCGAACAAACCGGGCTGTTTGAACATGTTGACCGCTGGGTAATACAGAATGCGTTTGCTTCATTCCATCGACTTCAGGCTCAATTTGATCACTCAATTCAATTGTCGATCAACCTATCTTCTGCTGGCATTGAAACCACTCATCTTGCGGGTTTCATTAAAGAACACGCGGAGTTAAATCGAATTCCACCAAGCCTAATCGATTTTGAAATCACTGAAACCTTTTACTCAAATTCAGAAGGTTTTCCATTGCTGAACGAACTGGCATGCATGGGCTATCGACTTGCGATTGATGATTTTGGTTCCGGTTACACCTCTATCACTCAACTGGTGCAGTATCCAACTCAGAAAATTAAATTGGATAAAGCGTTTTTGGATACCTTGATTGAGACCAATAACCAGAACATCGTAAAACCGGTTATCGGGTTGTGTCATGCTCAGGGGAAAAAGGTCACCGCCGAAGGGATTGAAACTCAAGACATGCACCAGTGGTTACAGGATGCACAGTGCGATATGCTGCAAGGCTATTACTTTGGTAAACCCATGCCACTAGAAGAGTTGAGTGACTGGTACCGACAACATCAACTCAATCTAATCGACAACAAAAAGAATCCGACACATGAAATCTGTAATCATCGCATCGCTGAACCCAGCTAAAATAAACGCCGTTAAAAGTGCGTTCTTATCTGCTTTTCCTGATACTGAATTTGATTTCAAAGGCATCAGCGTCCCTAGTGGTGTCGCCGATCAACCGATGAGCAATGATGAAACCTATCAAGGTGCCGTGAATCGAGTTCACAACGCAACTCAAGCTCAGCCTGATGCAGACTTCTATGTTGGTCTAGAAGCGGGAATAGAAACAAACGTCACCTTTGCCTGGATGGTGATCGAAGCGAATGGCCAACGTGGCGAGTCTCGTTCAGCAAGTCTGATGCTGCCACCAGCCGTGCTTGAGAAACTAGAGCATGCAAACGAGTTAGGGGATGTGATGGATGAAGTGTTTGGTACCGACAATATCAAACAGAAAGGTGGTGCCATTGGCCTACTGACACATAACCAATTGTCACGCAGTTCGGTCTATCATCAAGCTTTAATTTTGGCTCTGATCCCATTTGTGAATCCTGAACACTTTCCTATTTAGTATTTGAGGCTTCCTTAAACTTCAAAAGATTCCAAGAACAATCTTCAGAAACAAAAAACGCTAACATCCAGTTAGCGTTTTTTATCGAATTCGTATTCATACTATCGCGTGATAGCTTAATTCCATTATTACTTTAGCAATAGGTCGGCGATCACGACTTTCTCTTGCTCAGATTTGGCCTTTAGCTCATTTGAGCCTCTGGTTATCGTCGCTACGCCTACGCCCAGCATTTGACTCACCTGTCGTTGAGACATATCGCCTTTCATCAGCTCACAGAAGATATTAATTCGAGCAACCAGAGCATCTCGCTCGTCTGGTGTCATCATCATAGTCAACAACAGCTCGTGCTGATCTTTTTCGACAGCCGTCTTTACCAAGTCCATCAGTTGTTGCCAATTATCATATTCAGGTTGTGATGCCATATCTCTACACTTACTTTTAAATTCTGACTTTAAAGAGTCGCTTAACGATTGAAAGCGTTTAACACTTTATACCGAAACACTTGATGCGATCCAATGTAAAAAGGCAGTAAGTGGAAATGGTTAGCACTCACTGCCTTTATTCTTACTCAGTTTCGGGCCAAATGCCGAAGGCTTAGTATTTCGTTTTTGCCTCATGGGGCGCTAAAAACGTCCCTTTCTCACCCAAGATATCTCGATAGTAGGTCTCAAACATCAAGATATTCTGAACGTAGCCACGTGTCTCTTTGAATGGGATCATTTCGATAAATGCAAAGGCATCGAGCTTTTCATCGCTGCGTGAACGCCACTGTTTCACACGGCTAGGTCCAGCATTATAAGCCGCAAACGCAAAGATACGGTTGTCATCATATTGAGCGAGTAAACCATCTAAGTAGTGACTGCCAATCTCAATGTTTTTGCCGACATCATAAAGATCATCGCTGCCCTGATACTTAATCTTATGTTTGTTCGCTGTGTATTGCGCCGTCTTGGGCATAATTTGCATAATGCCACGCGCGCCAACTGGAGAGCGAGCTTCTGAATCCATCGCACTCTCTTGTCTTGCTAAAGACATCAAAGTGATTGGATCGAGATCGTGCTTTTCAGCGTAGAAGTTAAACCACCACTTATGAGCAACAGGGAAGCGCAGCGCAATGTTATCCCACATCTTCGCAGAGATACTCGCTGTTACGGTAAAGTGATTCCAACGCTGTGTCGCAGCGTAAGCGGCAAGCATCTCTTTTTGCTCTTTATCTGCATTGGTCAGTAACCAGCGCCATTCACTTTTCGCTGCCGCAATTTTGTCTCGGTCAATCAGTTCACCAATACGCACCAAAGAGGTGTCGAATGGCTTCACTGTTTCAGCATTGTATTTAAGTGTCGATGTTGGATATTGAACTGGCTTACCTAACTGCTTAGCCGCAGCCACACTGTAGAAATTACGCTGACCCAAGATATCTGACAGTCGCTTATTGCCTTTGTCAGTATCGCCCGTCGCGATTTCAGCTCTGCCCTGCCAATATTGCCAACGAAGCGAAGCCTGATGTTTATCATCCAAGCGCGCTATCCACTCTTTCAAACCCGTCCAATCGGCATGTTGAATTGCTAAGCGAGCACGTCGTTCCAGCAGAACTTGCTTTGATGAACTCGCGAGCATTTTGTCGCGCCACACCATTAACTCTTCAGAGTCGGTGTTGATCAGACGAAACGTTAGGTAATCAGCGAGCTCTTGAGATTTCTCTTTCGAAAACTTCTGAGCCTTGATGACATCATCAAACACCTTTTGAGCACTGCTTGATGATTTCCTTGCTAGCTTCTCGAAAGCAAACTCGGTTTGAGCTTGGTAGAATTCATTCGCTGGATGTTTTTTAGCAAACGCGAGTACATTTTCAGGCTTGTTGTACAACGCCTTCATCTGCTTCGCTTGAGCAATTGACTCATCATGATCCAATTGCTTAATCAGATAGCTCATTAACTTACCGTTACGGCCCTCGAACGCTAGCAGCATTCTATCCAGAATCAGCTCATCAGTTCTTAGTCCAGCTTGATCCCAGCTTTTAAATAAAGGGTCACAAGCGTCATCAACACCACTACCACTCAACCAAAGTTGTTTAGCTCCTTTAAAGGCAAGCTCTTGGTTACCTTGCTCGTAATGCGCTCGATAATAAATACATTGGTATTTTTCACCGACAGGCTCTTTGGTTTGAAACTCAAGGATCGTCTTCCACTGTTTTTGAGAAGCCAATGAATCCAAATAAGGTGCGCGCATTCGATTGGAGAAAGGCAATGCCTTGTTCTCTTCAATGAAAGCATCGACCTCAGCAGGTGTGCGATCACCTAAGCCAATCAGAAAGGCCCGATAATCGGTGTAAGGTGTTAAAGGGTATGTTTGAATTTTGTTACGCAGCGCGGAGTAAGCTTTTAGATCACGGCTGTCTAAAACCTCTTGCGCTTTATCATAAACGTCACGCTGCATTTCAAGCTCGGATGCATTGCTAGCCATAGCGACCGGAGCCAGTGAAACCGAAGACAAAATTGCCGATGCAGCCACAGCAATTTTCGTATTACCAATGCGGAAAAACATTCGCTCTTTCCTTAGTGCGTGTATGAATACGTGAAGTCTATTTACGCCCGACATCACATCAAATGTAAAGGATTTGAGTGTAAATATTATTAATATTTAACACTTCGCCTCAGAAGCCCATTAAATATAGTTTTAATGACCAATGTGACAATAATAGGTAAGGATTAGTTCAAGAGTGGCTTTTCTGCCCTAGGAGTAACATCTTTGAGGATATTGGTATAAAATAGCAGACAATTTTGAACAATAATTAGGATCGATCGGCAATGGCTGAATACGTATATACCATGTCTCGGGTGAGCAAAACTGTTCCACCTAAGCGTCAAATTCTTAAAGACATTTCTCTTAGCTTTTTTCCTGGCGCTAAAATCGGTGTTTTGGGTCTAAATGGTTCAGGTAAATCTACCCTACTACGTATCATGGCTGGTATTGATACTGATATTGATGGTGAAGCACGTGCACAACAAGGCCTTAAAGTAGGTTATCTACCACAAGAGCCTGTGCTAGACGAATCAAAAACTGTTCGTGAAATCGTAGAAGAAGCGGTTTCTGACGTTGCTGACGCACTTAAGCGTATTGATGCGGTTTACGCAGCTTACGCAGAACCAGATGCAGACTTCGATGCACTGGCAAAAGAGCAAGGCGAACTAGAAGCTCTGATTCAAGCAAAAGACGGTCACAACTTAGAGACTGCTCTAGAGCGTGCTGCTGATGCACTTCGTCTTCCTGAGTGGGATGCGAAAATTGAATTCCTATCAGGTGGTGAGCGTCGTCGTGTTGCTATCTGTCGTCTACTTCTTGAAAAGCCAGACATGCTGCTTCTTGATGAACCAACCAACCACTTGGATGCAGAATCAGTAGCATGGCTTGAGCACTTCCTTGTTGATTACAGTGGTACTGTTGTGGCGATTACCCACGACCGTTACTTCCTAGACAACGCAGCTGGCTGGATTCTAGAACTTGACCGTGGTGAAGGTATCCCATGGGAAGGTAACTACACGTCTTGGCTAGAGCAAAAAGACGAGCGTCTTAAGCAAGAAAAAGCGGGCGAAAGCGCACGTCAAAAGACAATCGAGAAAGAACTTGAATGGGTTCGTCAAAACCCTAAAGGCCGTCAAGCTAAGTCTAAAGCTCGTATGGCTCGTTTTGAAGAATTGACAACTGGCCAATACCAGAAGCGTAACGAAACCAACGAACTGTTCATCCCGCCAGGTGAGCGTCTAGGTGATAAAGTTCTTGAAGTGAACAACCTGACTAAATCGTTTGGTGATCGCGTTCTTATCGACGACCTATCGTTCAGCATGCCTAAGGGCGCAATCGTCGGTATCGTTGGTGCCAACGGTGCAGGTAAATCAACACTATTCAAGATGCTAAGCGGTGCAGAACAGCCAGATTCAGGTACAGTTGAACTAGGCGAAACCGTTAAGCTTGCTTCTGTTGATCAGTTCCGTGACAGCATGGACGACACTAAGACAGTATTCCAAGAGATCTCTGAAGGCGCTGATATCATTAAGATCAACAACTTCGAAATCCCTGCGCGTGCTTACTGTTCTCGTTTCAACTTTAAAGGCAACGACCAACAGAAGATCATCGGTGAGCTTTCTGGTGGTGAACGTAACCGTGTTCACTTAGCGAAACTGCTAAAAGCGGGCGGTAACGTACTGCTACTCGATGAGCCTACCAACGACCTTGACGTTGAAACGCTACGTGCTCTTGAAGAAGCACTGCTTGAATTCCCGGGCTGTGCAATGGTTATCTCGCATGACCGTTGGTTCCTTGACCGTATTGCGACCCATATCTTAGACTACCGTGATGAAGGTCAAGTTAACTTCTACGAAGGTAACTATACTGAGTACACTGAGTGGCTTAAGCAGACTCTAGGCGCACAAGCGGCAGAGCCGCACCGTATCAAGTACAAGCGTATAGCTAAGTAAATAAGCTTGTATTTTGAACAAAGGCCGCGATAATAGCGGCCTTTGATATATCTGGCTTACGTGTAATGCATCGATATAGAGAGATTACTTATGGTTGAAAGACGTCAATTTTCACGAGTTATTTATCAAGTCCCGACTGAGATCTCACAAGGACAAGTAAAGGTATCAGGCTCAGTGCAAGACTTATCACTCCATGGTTTACTCATTCAATGCAATGAATCAAAACAACTTAGCCATGATGTCCCTGTTCAAGTGAGCTTTAAACTCGAAAACAGTGATATCAATATTCAGTTAGAAGCAACGATAGTCTCTACCATCAATACCTCAATGCGTTTACGCATAGAGCATTTAGATATTGATAGTATCAGCCACCTTAAGCGCCTTGTTGAGCTTAATGTTGGTGACGATGACCTGCTTTATAGAGAGATTGAACACCTTACCGACTTAGGTAAGGAATAATATCTCCATTACCCTTTTTCTATTAGAAGCATTTAGTTAATACAGAACCATGTCTAAAAAAGTGTCCATTACTATTCCCTCTAGTCAGGGGGAACAGACGTTTTACTTCGGCCGTAAAGCCGTGCTCATTTGCACTACTGCCATTTTTTCAGTACCGCTATTGATTGGCGGAGCGGCGTACATGCACTTCGAGAGTAAACAAGAACTCGCACTGCAAGCGGGTGATGCCCAACAGTTGATTGAAACACTGATTGTTGAAAAAGAACAAACAGAATTTCTTTATGCTGAGCAAGTAGAAACCAACCATTCGCTATCGCAAACACTGACCGAGAAAGAAGGCACGATTCAGCTACTTGGTAAGCGTGTATTCGATGTGGAATCAGTACTGGGTCTTGCTGATGAAGATCTGCTTACCGATGATATTTCTTTAGAAGATCGCATTGATGCGGCTGCAGTCGATTCAGCAGTAAGAGCCACAATGTTCCGCTTGATTCCAAACGACAGTCCGATGGCTTATCAACGTATATCTTCTTCTTATGGTAGCCGCACTAACCCTATTTCAGGGAAACGCCATGTACATACTGGTATCGATCTAACGTGTAAGCGTGGTGAAGATATTGTCGCGCCCGCAGATGGAGTCATTGAAACGGTACGCCCAAGTAAAAAAGGCTTCGGCAACTTTATCACCATGCGCCATTCATTTGGCTTCATGAGCTCTTACGCGCATCTGCAAAAATTCAAAGTTCGCAGCGGTCAGTTTGTCAGTAAAGGTGATGTGATTGCGAGCTGTGGTAACTCAGGTAACTCAACTGGGCCACATCTGCATTATGAAGTACGCTTCCTTGGTCGCTCATTGAACCCTCAATACTTGATGGATTGGACACCAGAAAACTTCAATTACGTGTTTGAGAAAGAGAAAAAGGTGAAATGGGGCCCACTCGTTCAGCTGATTGATAACGTGGTTCGCTTGCAGATCAACCTAACTAACGTGCCTTACATCAGTTCAACTATCGACACAGTATCCAGCGATGATAACCGAGTATCGAACGAGAATAACAAAGAGCCTATCGTGACTAACTAGGTTTGTTCGTTTGGCCCATGATGATCAAAATGCATTTCGCCTACTATAGGCCAGATGCAATATCGGCATTCAACACAAACAAAAAGAGCGACCAAATGGTCGCTCTTTTTTATTTGTGCGCCGAGCA
>NZ_JBFRPK010000074.1:0-25337 GCF_041471965.1 Vibrio sp. 10N.261.51.A3 | reverse complement strand
CTTGTGATCAAGAGACAGGCTATTAAGGAGCCTCTAGTATCAATATTTTTCAAAGTAGTTGTTTGAAATTCTAGGAGAGCACGCGGAGCTTACGAATGTAAGTGAGCATGCTCGACAACGTAATACCAAAAAAAACAAAAAAAGCTCCCAACAGGAGCCTTTCAAATCGTATTTTTCAATCAAATAGCTTTAGTTCAAGGAAAAGGCGCGGAGTTTACGAATGTAAATGAGCACCTTTGACACAGAAATTAAGCTATTTGAGCCAGAAAAATTAAGCGTAAACCGGTAGACGCTTACAGATCTCTAGTACTTTTGCTTTAGTCGCTTCGATAACAGACTCATCACCCATGTTATCTAGGATGTCACAGATCCAACCTGCTAGCTCTTTCGCGTCTGCTTCTGAGAAACCGCGACGAGTGATAGAAGGAGAACCGATACGGATACCTGAAGTAACGAATGGGCTACGTGGGTCGTTTGGTACTGAGTTCTTGTTTACAGTGATGTTTGCTGCACCTAGTGCTGCATCTGCTTCTTTACCTGTGATGTCTTTGTTGATTAGGTCAACTAGGAACAGGTGGTTCTCTGTAGAACCTGAAACGATGTTGTAACCACGAGCTAGGAATTCAGCAACCATTGCTTTTGCGTTAGCAACAACGCGTGCTTGGTATTCTTTGAACTCTGGCTCTAGAGCTTCTTTGAACGCTACTGCTTTACCAGCGATAACGTGCATTAGAGGACCACCTTGGCCGCCTGGGAATACTGCTGAGTTCAGCTTCTTGTAAAGATCTTCGCCTTCGTTAGAAAGGATTAGACCACCACGAGGACCCGCAAGCGTTTTGTGCGTCGTTGTAGTTACTACGTGAGCGTGTGGCACTGGGTTCGGGTAAACGCCTGCAGCGATTAGACCTGCTACGTGAGCCATATCTACGAACAGGTAAGCACCTACTTTGTCAGCGATTTCACGCATGCGCTTCCAATCACAGATTTGAGAGTAAGCAGAGAAACCACCGATGATCATCTTAGGCTTGTTCTCGATAGCCAGCTTTTCCATCTCTTCGTAATCGATTTGACCCGCTTCATCGATACCGTAAGGGATGATGTTGTAAAGCTTACCAGAGAAGTTTACTGGAGAACCGTGAGTTAGGTGACCACCGTGTGCTAGGCTCATACCTAGAACCGTATCGCCTGCATTTAGTAGTGCCATGTATACAGCGTTATTTGCTTGAGAACCTGAGTGAGGCTGTACGTTTGCGTACTCTGCACCAAATAGTTCACATGCACGTTCAATTGCTAGAGTTTCAACTTTGTCTACGTACTCACAACCACCGTAGTAACGCTTGCCTGGGTAGCCTTCAGCGTATTTGTTTGTTAGCTGAGAACCTTGAGCTTCCATTACACGTGGGCTTGTGTAGTTTTCTGAAGCGATAAGTTCGATATGCTCTTCCTGACGAAGAGTTTCTTCTTGGATAGCTGCGAATAGATCCGCATCGTAATCAGCAATGTTCATGTCACGCTTAAGCATCTGTATCTCCTGACTCAGATTGTACTGAAAGTTTCAAAAAAACCACACAACGACCGAAAGCAAACGTTTCCGTCACCGTTTTGATGTGACGCATTCTACATAATTTGATCTAGGTCATAAAGAGCTAATTGCAATTTTATCATGCAGTTTTTTCATAATCACAAATAAGATTCATCATGGTTATTTGGCTTATCCAACCAAAGATGGCGCTTACTGTCAATTTTACGCTTTACACCCTGTAAAACGCAGATTACATAGGTTTACCTTAATTTTGCCCCTCAAGCTACCGAAAGCTAAGGTTTTTCTCTACTATGCACGCCTTTATTGGTTAGGTAATTATAAAAACGATGGAAAAACACTCACGTAAAGAAGATTGGGTAGCGATTCTCACTGGCACGTTTTTAGTGGCGTTAGGCGTCTTCTTTTTACAGTCAGCGAACCTGCTTACCGGGGGCACTACTGGCTTGGCTCTGCTTTTGAGTCAATTCTTGCCTGTAACCTTTGGTATTTTGTACTTTGTTGCCAATTGTCCATTCTATTTATTAGCATGGAAACGATTCGGCCGTAGCTTTGCTATTAGCAGTGCGATTTCTGGTGCTTTAGTGTCTGTGTTTGCCGATCATTTATACTTAGTTATCTCGCTAGAAGTTCATAACGAGATCTATTGTGCTGTTGCCGGCGGCTTACTAATGGGCTTAGGTATGCTAATCCTATTCCGTCACCGCTCAAGTCTGGGTGGCTTCAACGTACTGTGCTTGTTTATCCAAGACCGCTACGGTATCTCGGTAGGCAAAACACAAATGGGTATTGATGCGTGTATTCTGTTTGCATCGTTCTTCTTCGTGTCACCTTGGGTGATTGCCGTATCTGTATTAGGCACCGCAGTATTGAACATCGTATTGGCAATGAACCACAAACCAACTCGCTACTCGGTGAATTACGCGTCTTAAAGTTCATTACCTGCTCTGTCGTTGCTGGCACTCGATGCTCAAACTTCTAGCAAGTAGACTCGAGGCACGATATTCCAGCCATCACTAAAACAAAAAAGGCTTTGGGGAGCACTCCAAAGCCTTTTAACAGCCGAATCCTTTAAGGGGAAGAGAATCAAGCCGATTGAAATAAAAACAAGGCTAACCTTCGATCAAAAGAATACGAGTCTCGTAAGGTTGCAAAACTTGATGATGAGACGCCACTAAACTCTCGCTCACTTGATAATTAGACAACAAGCTCTTAGCCTTTGCCATCTCAAAACGTTCAGGTAAAACGCATTCAGCCTCTTCACCATAATAGTTGTTAATGCACAGCAGAGTTTGTCCTTCACTCTCACGAGAGTACGCAAATACCGACGGGTGCTCAGGCAATAGATCTTGATAGCTGCCATCCGTAATCACTGGTACTTGTTTGCGTAACTCAATCAAGCTCTTATAGAAGTAAAATACAGAATCTTTATCTTCCAGTGCTTGCTCAGCGTTAATCTCAGAGTAATTATTCGCTACATCAAGCCATGGCTGAGCTTGTGAGAATCCGGCGTAAGGCTCACTATTCCATTGCATTGGTGTACGAGAGTTATCACGAGATTTCTGCGCTAGAATCGCCATCATATCTTGATGAGCCACACCATCACGGTTAACCATGATGTCGTACATATTGGTACTCTCAACATCACGATACTGGCTGATGTCAGTATAGCCAGGGTTGGTCATACCAATCTCTTCACCTTGATAGATATAAGGCGTGCCTTGCATCATGTGCACAGAAGCAGCCAACATCTTGGCCGACTCAACACGATATTGCTGATCATCACCTAAGCGGCTCACGACTCGCGGTTGGTCGTGGTTACACCAAAACAATGCGCCCCAGCCCTTGCCGTTCAAACCCGTTTGCCAATGATTGAAGATCGACTTGAGCTGCAAGAAATCAAACGGCGCATTAGTCCACTTCTCACCATTGGTGTAATCCACCTTAAGGTGGTGGAAGTTAAACACCATCGATAACTCGCTGTTATCAATGTTTGAGTACTGTTGGCAATGCTCGAGTGTCGTTGAAGACATCTCGCCTACTGTCACGCTGCCGTATTTCTGGAATACCGCTTCGCTGATCTCTTTCAGGTATTCGTGCACTCGTGGGCCATCAGTGTAAAAACGACGACCATCACCGATATCATCATTGGGGAAGTCTTGCTGTTTCGAAATCAGGTTGATCACGTCCAAGCGGAAACCATCAACGCCCTTCTCAGCCCAGAAGCTAATGACGTCTTTCACTTCTTCGCGTACAACCGGGTTCTCCCAGTTAAGGTCGGCTTGCTCTTTCGCGAATAGGTGTAGGAAATACTGACCCGTCGCTTCATCCATTTCCCATGCATTACCACCGAACTTAGACTGCCAGTTGGTTGGTGCTTGGCCGTTTACAGGATCTTTCCATATGTAGTAGTCGCGGTATGGGCTGTTTTTATCACCCAATGCTGACTGAAACCACGCATGTTCTGTTGAGGTGTGGTTTACCACGATATCCATCACGATACGAATACCACGTTGGTGCGCTTCAGCCAGCAATAGGTCGAAATCTTCCATGGTGCCGAATTGCGGGTTAATCGCGTAGTAATCTGAAATATCGTAGCCGTTATCGATCATTGGGGATGCGTAAACTGGGGTTAACCAAATGGCATCCACACTCAAGTGTTTAAGATAATCCAGTTTTGAAATGATCCCGTTGATGTCGCCAGTACCTTTACTGCCACTGTCACAAAAGCTCTTTGGGTAGATTTGATAGATGGTTGCGGTTTTCCACCAACTTTCATCATGCTCAGTCATCGCCATCTCTAACACTCACTTACCAGAAAATATAAAATAAAAATCACCATGTGAATCATGGTCGAATAGCCGTTATAACTAAAAGAAAAAGCTATAACTAAGAGAAAAAGCGATGGCTCACTTTGGAGTCATCGCTTATTAAATGCATTACGCGTTGGCGGTTTCTAACTCACCCTTTGATTGGGCTCGCTTGTAGAAGAACAGGGTTAACGTGATAGGCAGTACTATCGCCACCAGCATCGCGACTAGGTAAATCGACCAATATTGAGGTTGAATCGATAGGATGCCCGGCAAGCCGCCAACACCGATACCATTCGCCATCACACCTGCGCTGCCACAGATTGCGGCTGCAACAGCACTACCAATCATTGCGCTGAGCATTGGGAATTTGTATTTAAGGTTAATACCGTACATCGCAGGCTCTGTTACACCTAAGTAGGCTGAGATTGCTGCAGGAACCGAGATGTCTCGTTCACCTTCACGCTTACTCAAGATAATGATGCCCACTACTGCCGATGCTTGTGCAATATTTGATAGTGCAATCAAAGGCCAGATTGGTGTGCCGCCTAAGTCTTGCATCAATTGCAGATCCACGGCGTTGGTTGTGTGGTGAATACCCGTGATAACCAAAGGTGCGTAAAGAAAGCCAAATACCACTGAACCAAGAATCGCAAAATCACCTGTCATTGCCGCTTTAGCCGCGAATGCCACACCATCGCCTAACATACGACCGAATGGGCCAATGAAAGCGTGCGCTAGAATCACAGACAAAATAATCGATACAAATGGCACAACCACTAGGTACAAGTAAGCTGGGACGATGCGCTTAAGATTGGTTTCAATGAACGCCAAAGCCACACCCGCTAACATTGCAGGGATCACCTGAGCCTGATAACCGACCTTCTCAATCACAAACAGTCCAAAATCCCATACCTCAGGTACCGATTTACCTATCATGTATGCGTTCATGAGTTGTGGTGAAACTAAGGTCACACCGAGCGTGATACCCAAAATAGGGGTTCCGCCAAGCTTCTTAACCGTAGCCCAACACACGCCAACCGGTAGGAAGAAGAAAATAGCTTCGCCGATCAACCATAAGAAAGAGTGAACGGTTGCCCAGAATTGACTGATTTCAACGAGGGTTTTGCCGTCGAACATGCGAATGTCGCCAATCACATTACGGAAACCAAGAATCAAACCACCTGTAATGATGGCAGGCAGCAGTGGTACGAAAATTTCGGCTAAATGGGAGATACCACGCTCAAGGAAGTTCATGTTTTGACGAGCAGCCAGCTTCGCCTCATCTTTTGATGATGCCTCTTTACCTGTCTGTTCAATCAGAAGTGCGTACACTTCATCAACTTCAGTGCCAATCACAACTTGGAATTGGCCTGCATTAGTAAAACAGCCTTTTACTAGCTTCAGTTTTTCGAGTTCAGCTTTGTTGGCCTGCTCTGTATCGTTCAATACAAAACGCAGTCGAGTCAGACAGTGGCTGACACTCGCAATGTTTTCTTTACCACCGACTAACTCGATAAGACGCGCAACGTCTTGCTTCGCTATCTTACTCATACTACCCCACCCTGGTTTCATTCAATTACTCATCTAAACCATGCAAGCTATAATCACTCAGACTTAGATTTATGGGAACATTCCCAATTACGGTTATTATAATGCCCGTATGAATGATAAATTAAAATGGGAACAATCCCATTAATTGAAAGAGATCACACTCTAATTTTAATCTAAGCCGTTCAATTTCGCTTAATTGAGTGGATTATAGAATAGGAGATTGCGTATGATGAGAGATCTCTGAATTGCCTAAAAGCTGAGAGATCAATAGATTAGCAGCCAACTTACCTGCAGATTGGTAACCAGGATCAATGCTAAATACTCGTGGGAATAAGAAAGAGAGAAGATCATTACCACCAACGCCAGTGACGACCACATCTTCACGTTGTAGTTCTTGCAGACGCTTGATTACACCAAGAGCCAGCGTATCACTGGCACAAACGATCGCTTGAGTCGCGGGAGTTAACACCTCATCCACCAGCTGATAAGCACTTTCGTGATGAAGTTGACCAGTACGATAGTTTGCCACTGAACCTGTGTTTTCACACCAATCGAGATAAGCCTTAAGACGCAGTTCACCGGTTGATTTATCACTAGGATCAACCCCGATAAAGCCAACGTCAGAGATCCCTTGATCCGATAAATGCACCAACGCACTATTGATCACCTGTTGGTTATCATAGTTAATCGACGTCACGTTCTCGGTATCCAGAGCAATCACCACCGCTTTGTGTTCCCAAGCTTCGATTGCCGGAATATCGCAGTCAGTAAAACCAAATACAATAATGCCATCAACGTTACGACGCTTTAGAACTTGCAGGTGCTCATTGGCTTTATCTCTATCAAGTTGGCTTTCCATGATCACGACATCGTAATCCGCTCGATACAACTCGGCCAGCATCGTACTTACCGCTTTGTTTTCAGAAGGAGAGTCCAGACGAGAAATGATTACGCCGATGACTTTTTGACTGCCACCGCGCATCGATTGCGCAGATTTTGAAGGCGTGTACCCAGATTCTTGAATTACTCTTTCCACCCTTTCACGGGTTTCAGGTTTCACTTTTGGATCATTGGTCAGAACGCGTGATACGGTTGACTTACCAACACCGGACAGCTTTGCAATATCAAGAATAGTGAGTTTTTTGCTCATAAAAAGTCTAACGTTAAAGGGAAGAGAAGAAAAAGTGAGGGTAGATTCCCTCACTTAACTGTTTGTAAATACTAGCAGTTCTTACTATGACTTACTTTTGGCAATTTCGATAGACTACGCGACCAAGTTCTAGACGCGCATTGTCACCTTTCGTGCGCAAAGTGATGCTGTTAATCATCTCTGAAGTGCCATCATCTAAGATGTATTTGGTTCCTGAGCCCGCTGGAACTTGAGTCAGGCGGTATTCATTATCAGGCAAGCGTAGTACCGCTTTTTCATTATCAAGGTAAGACACATCAAACGAGACGTCAGACTCACATTGATAAGTCGCGAATTGATCATTCGATGTTGCGCTATCAGTCTCAGGGGCTGCTGATTTAGAGCACCCAACCAATGCTACTGTACATAGAGATGCTACCAACATAGCTTTCATACTTCGTTCCTCATCTTTATATAGTCAACGACACTTAGCCTATTCACAGGTTCGAACAAACCTAATGTAAGTGCCTAATGATAGGTCCATACCTTAGTGATAAATAAAACGTTTAGCCTTTTAAGAAAGCGGGTACGTCTTTAATGCTATCAAGTACCACGCTAGCCAACGCTTCACCTTTTTCAGTGATGGGTTTACCCGTTCTTACCAAGACTTTAGTACCAACACCTGCTGCTTCTGCAGCCATCATGTCTTCCGCTTTATCGCCGATCATGACCGAGTTAGCCATATCAATCTTCAGAAAGTCACGAGCAGAAATGAACATGCCTGGCTTTGGCTTACGACATTCACAATCTTGCTTGTAGTCACCAATACCGTGCTCAGCGTGGTGAGGACAGTAATAAATGCCATCGAGCTCGACACCATTATCAACAAAGTTCCAATCCATCCACTGCGTTAAAGAAAGAAAACGGTCTTCACTAAACATGCCGCGAGCAATACCAGATTGGTTGGTCACTAGCACCAATAAATAACCCATATCTTTAAACGCTTTCGCCGCTTCAAACACACCATCGATGTATTCAAAGTCATGCTCATCATGTACGTAGCCGTGATCAACGTTAATCACTCCATCACGATCTAAAAAAACAGCAGGTTTAGACAAAATTTTGTTCTCTATCAACTCTCTATTAATCATTAATTATTACACGCTTTATTTGCTTCATCACTATCTATTTAGTTTTGCGTTCGTTAACGATTTGTTTCTAGCTTAGCCATACAATCGACGTTTAGCCGTCTAGACGTAAAAATATCTATTGACTTAGATCATAGAACACCATAGCATCGTCTGTAAATCGAGCGAGCTATCGACATATTATTCTGTTCTACCTGCACGGGTTTCTCTATGATTAAAGTGAATCAAGTCAATAAGGTTTTTTATCAAGGCACTAAAGAAATCAATGCCTTAATTGATATCAACCTCCACATTCCTCAAGGTCAAATCTTTGGAGTCATCGGCTCTTCAGGTGCAGGCAAAAGTACCCTAATCCGCTGTGTAAATATGTTGGAAGCCCCGACTTCGGGTGAAGTGATTGTTGATGGTATCGACCTAACAAAACTCAGCAAATCAGAGCTTAGCGAAGCGCGCCGTAACATCGGCATGATATTCCAGCACTTCAACCTGCTGTCTTCTCGTACTGTATTTAACAATGTAGCACTGCCTCTAGAACTTGCTGGTAAAGATAAAGCGATTATTGAAGCGAAAGTCAGCGAGTTACTTGAACTGGTTGGCCTTGCTGATAAGCGTGACACCTACCCTGCAAACCTAAGTGGTGGTCAAAAGCAGCGTGTGGCGATTGCTCGCGCACTGGCCTCTGACCCGAAAGTACTGCTATGTGATGAAGCCACCAGCGCATTGGATCCAGCAACAACTCAATCTATCCTTGAGCTGCTGCGTGAAATCAACCGCAAGCTGAACATCACTATCCTGCTTATTACACACGAGATGGATGTGGTTAAAAGCATTTGTCACGAGGTTGCGATCATTGGCGACGGTGAATTGGTAGAGAAAGGTACAGTCGGTGACATCTTTGCTCATCCGAAGACAGAGCTAGCGCATCAGTTTATTCGCTCAACGTTGGATCTGACGATCCCTGAAGATTACCAAGCACGTTTGCAAGAGACTCGCGTAAACAGCAGCTACCCGCTGGTGCGTCTTGAGTTTACTGGTGCAACGGTTGATGCTCCGCTAATGACGCAAATCGCACGTAAATTCAATATCGATGTCAGCATCTTAAGTTCTGACCTTGATTACGCCGGTGGCGTGAAGTTCGGCATGATGGTCGCTGAACTGTTCGGTAATGAAGCAGATGATAATGCTGCTATCCAATTCCTACGCGACAACAATGTAAAAGTAGAGGTGCTTGGTTATGTCCTTTAGTTTCAACGAGATTGCTGACTGGATCAGCCTTAACGGTAACCTTCTATTAGGTGCAACCGGCGAGACGCTTTACATGGTTGCAGTTGCGGGCATTGTTGGCTTTGCTGTCGGTATTCCATTAGGCGTGATTCTACACACGACTAAAAAAGGTGGCCTGTTAGAGAACACCAAAGTAAACAAGATTCTAGGTGCGATTGTGAACGTGGGTCGTTCAGTGCCTTTCTTAGTGTTGATGGTTGCGATTATCCCACTAACTAAGATGCTGATTGGTACCTTCATAGGCACAACAGCAGCGATTGTTCCATTGACGATTGGTGCTATCCCATTTGTGGCTCGACTTATCGAAAGTGCACTACTTGAAGTACCAACAGGTCTAGTAGAAGCGGCTCAATCAATGGGCGCAACACCAACACAAATCATCAATAAGGTTCTGCTTCCAGAAGCACTACCGACTATTATCAACTCAGTAACGATTACGCTAGTGACTCTGGTGAGCTACTCAGCAATGGCCGGTACTGTGGGCGGTGGTGGCCTAGGTGATGTCGCGATTCGTTACGGATTCCACCGCTACGATGTGACCATCATGGCTGTGACAGTAGTGATGTTGATTGTGCTGGTACAAATTATTCAATCAATCGGTGATTCATTAGTTCGCCGCGTTGACCACAGATAAAGACTCACGCATAAAGATTAGAGTCGTCTGAACCCAATTAAATAGATTTATTAAAAGGAGATTATTATGAAATTTAGCCTTAAAGGTTTACTAACTATCGCAGCAGCAGCTTCAGCGCTAGTTCTAGCAGGTTGTGGTGATAAAGAAGTGGATACTTCTAAAGTAAAAGTTGGCGTAATGGCAGGTGCAGAAGCTCAAGTTGCTGAAGTGGCAGCTAAAGTAGCGAAAGAGAAATACGGCCTAGATGTTGAGCTAGTAACGTTCACAGATTACGTAACACCAAACGCAGCTCTAGATGACGGTTCTATCGACATCAACGCATTCCAACACGCACCGTACCTAGATCAGCAAGTGGCTGACCGTGGCTACAAGCTAACTATCGCTGGTAACACGTTTGTTTACCCAATTGCAGGTTACTCTAAAGAAGTTAAATCGGTAGACGAAATCCAAGACGGTGCTCGTATTGCTGTACCAAACGACCCTACAAACCTAGGTCGCTCTCTACTTCTTCTTGAGCAACAAGGTCTTCTTGAACTTCGTGAAGGCGCTGGTCTTCTAGCTACAGTTCGCGACATCGTGGGTAACCCTAAGAACCTAACGATTGTTGAACTAGACGCAGCTCAACTGCCACGTTCTCTTGATGATGTTGCTCTATCTATCATCAACACAACTTACGCGAGCTCTATCAACCTGACTCCACAAAAAGATGGCGTATTCGTTGAAGACAAAGATTCTCCTTACGTAAACCTAATCGTTTCTCGTGAAGACAACCTAAACGCTGAGAACGTACAAAACTTCGTTAAAGCTTACCAAACTGAAGAAGTGTACAACGCAGCTTCTGACATCTTCCAAGGTGGCGTCGTTAAAGGTTGGTAATCAACTAAACGACAGCACTGTATAGATACCCGAAGGGGCTGACATAACGTCAGCCCCTTTTTTAATGATAAAGATTTGCTAGAAAGTAAAGCATCTCAGATTTAAGCGAAACAAAGTCGATTACTTCAGGTGATCCCAAGAGATGTTTGACACCAATCGGCAGTCATCACACTTGAAATAGAAAATATCGTGGATAGGCGCATCTAGCAGCCATTCACCACCACATTGCGGGCATTTGCGCTCTTTTTCATCTTTCAGGCTGATCCCACCGACACGGTATAAGTAGTAGTAGGTTGGAACCTTAGTCAGATACTCAATGCGCCCTCTTAGACCCCAACCGCGTTTAAACAGCACACTCTTCGTGTCACTGATCTCGGTTAGCGTTGCATGTTCCGCGCGACAACCACCACCCATTTGTACTTCATCACAGGCTTGCCATTCGGTCTGCCATTTCAACACGGCTTTATGGTCGCCATTGAAGGTAGGTGGATTGCGATACAAAGGGATTGGTAGCAAGCTATCGCCACTACGCAGCGGTGAACAGGTGTGCACGAAAGTCGTGTATAGCACCTGCCAGCTTGGTGTTTCATCTTCTGCCACTTCTTCTGAGTTCAGATCTCGACCTAGCAAACGCATTTTAGGCGCTAGTAGGCTCGCGTTAGACAAGCGATCAAAACACACTTTCACAAAGTCTGAGTGATTCCGCGGGTGCAAGCTATCTTGCTCCGGGCACACAACGCGAACATAGAATTCACCATCGCCCATCACGATTGGGAACTCACGACCTAACACTTGTCCGTTATAACGAAGTGCATCCATTAAGCCATTAACCGCCTTGTCGACAGCGCTTACCGTTGTGTTATCAAAACACTCAAATTGAAGTTCTAGTACGTACATCTATTTATACCGCTGGTTGTAGCTTTTCTAAAAATTCTGCCAATGTCTCGGCGAGCACATCACGATTTTTGGTACCTAAGCGCTCCAAAATCACGTTACCCGTTAGGTTACAGATAGAGATAACATCCAGCTCAGCATCGGTCGCGGCAATGAAAACCGTTGGTTTTAGCTTCAAGCGACGCTGAGTTACTAGGTGACCCAAAATGTTTTCTTGTAGGCATTCGAAGTCTTCATCACTCCAAATCTGTAACAGAGTCAATTCGTTACCATCGAAAGTTGCGTTCATATCTGCGCTGAATTGTGCGCCGTAGAAAGTTTTGATGTCTTCATGCAGAGTCAACTCAATACCGGTTTCAACGTTGGTGAAATCCGCGAATTGCTCACGTGGATAGTGCTTCCACAACACGGCATCGCCACTCTTTTCTTCTACGCATGGCGATACGATGTCCACCAACTCCTCATTACGAGGTAAGCTTTGGTGTTTCTGCTGCCACGCGTCAACGTATCGCTGACTAAAAGAAAGTAGTGCGTCTTGAGCACGTTGAGTCATGAAAATCTCCTAAACACAAAATAATAAATAGAATCCGAGCCCTTTCCGCGCCGATTAAGCGATGACTTAATGACAGGGTAAGGGGGATTCAGTAAAATCGACCCCATTCTAATCGAATTTGAAACGAAAGTATGAGCAAATATTCTGACGCAAAAGAGCTAGCGGGTTTAACCCTTGGCCAAAAAACTGAGTACTCTAACCAATACGATGCAAGTTTATTGCAACCAGTGCCTCGTAGCCTTAATCGCGATGATCTTGCGCTAAACGGCGAGCTGCCTTTTGTTGGTCATGATATTTGGACGATGTACGAGCTTTCGTGGCTAAACACCAATGGTCTACCACAAGTGGCTGTCGGTGAAGTTTTCATCCCAGCAACCAGCCCAAATTTAATTGAATCAAAATCTTTCAAGCTGTACCTGAACAGCTACAACCAGACTCAATTTGAAAACTGGGATCAAGTAACCGAGCGCCTGACCCAAGATTTGTCGGCATGTGCAGGCGAAACGGTGATTGTGAATGTAAACTCAGTAACCGACTACACTAACCAACCTATCGTGACGATGGAAGGTGACTGTATCGACAACCAAGACATACAAATCACTAGCTACGACTTTGAAGCGTCGCTGCTTGAAGGCGCTGCTGGCGAACAAGACGTTGAAGAAACACTGCACAGCCACCTATTGAAGTCGAACTGTTTGATCACCAATCAACCGGATTGGGGCAGCGTTGAGATCGCATATTCTGGTAAGCAAATTGACCGTGAAGCTCTGCTACGCTATTTAGTTTCTTTCCGTGAGCACAATGAATTCCACGAACAATGTGTTGAGCGTATCTTCACTGACATCATGAAATACTGTGCACCTTCGAAGCTAACTGTGTTCGCACGTTACACACGTCGTGGTGGTCTGGATATCAACCCATACCGTTCAACAGAGCAAGATAGACCAAGCCACAATAAGCGTATGGCTCGCCAATAATCAGGCGAGAACCACCCACACTTATTTGAACCTACCAAATCTTTAAAGGGACATTGAAATGCGTTGGTTATACGTTGTTAGTCTATTTATTTTAAGCTTAAGCACATCGGTCAATGCGTCGGTTTATTCGTCGGCGCTACTCAATGAAGCCAATAATTTGGTTGAGATCGAGCCGAGCCAAGCAAAACAAATGGCCAACAGCTACCTAACGCTGCGTGTCCTTTCTGATCAACGCGAGAAAAGCCCTTCAGCTATTTCTCGCGAAGAGACAGACTCCTCGATTCGAACACCAAACAGCAGTATCGATGCGTATAAGATCTTAGCCAAAGCGGAATACAACCTTGGCAATATGCGTATTGCGATTCAGCACATCGACAAAGCCTCCGAGCTAGCGCAAACCTATAAGCTTGATTACCTAAAAATAGATCTTCAGATCCTAAAAGTTCGCTTACTTTGGCTGAGTGATAGAAAATCAGCCAAAGCAAAATCAGAGCTCACTAACATTGAAACAAATCTAGAGTCGGTGAATAAAACCTTACGCTTAACGGAAGGCATTACCTATCACTTGATCATGTTGAAAGCCGACATCGCCTCTTACGACAACAAGATCGATGAAGCCGAAAAGTTCTATCAAGAAGCCAAAACCTATCTCGATCAACGTTACTCTGAAAAAGTCACCATCGACTACCATATCTCCGTCGGCGAGTTTTATCTGACTCACAAAGAGTACAACCACGCGTTATCCGAGTTGTTGTATGGCTACTGGAAATCAGTAGAGGGCAATCTAAGTTCACGTTTGGCCAAGGTCAACCGCCTACTTGCGCAGCTTTTCTTTGAGCGCCAAGTGTTGGATAAAGCGTTAGAACACCTATCTCAAGCCGCTGATTTCTATGATAACTTTGAAAACTCGCCTGTCTTAGCACAAGTGCTTAAGAAAATGGGGGATGTGTACTTCTATCAAGGGAAATATAACCTTGCCTTGGTACACTTCTTCAACGTTCTTGATCACGAAAGCACTGACCGAGATATCCACCAAGTCATTGATATCCGACTAAGTCTATCGGCGACCTACTTACGCCTTTATAACTACCCTCTAGCAGAACAGTACCTAACCCGTGCCCTTGAGCTGCTGGAATATACCGACATTCCAAAGCTGGAAGGCCGTGCTGCACTGTTATCTGCAGGGTTAGCGTATCACCTACAAGAAAGCGAAGACGTGATAAAGCATGCGACACGTGCACTTGAGATTTCACGCCAGATAGAGAACATGCGCCTTTCACAACGCTCGTACTACTTACTTTCTTTGGGTTATGAACAGGCAGGTCGTCCACAGCAAGCATTGGCAAACCTCAAGCAATACAACAGCCTTGTCTCTCTAGAGCAGCAAAAACTCAACCGTGTTGGCGAAGACGCGTTCCGTCAACAGAAAGAATTTGCCGAACAAACCCTGCACTACGCAGGCCAAGCGCAAGAGCTAGAGCAATACAAACTGGAGCATCGTAAGTTCCAAAAAATATCGTTCGCCCTATTCCTGTTCAGCATTGTCTTGTTCTTCTTTGTTCTGCGCCGTGGCTATCTCATTCAAACCTTAGCCAAAGAAGTGGACTCACTGCGCACCGACCTATTTACGCACTCACGTTCAAAGCTTCCGAACTTAAGAATGCTCAATGCGAAGCTCTCTAACTCGCTGGAACAAACCAGCCAGACCTTCGAACAGTGGCAACTTGGCGAATTGATTCATGAGCCACTCAACGACCGCTTACGCTTCGTGATGATTGATTTACCGTTCTTACGCAATATGTACACGCAGAACGGTTACAAAGCCGGTCTAGAACTGGAAGACGCTTTCGGTGAATTCCTAAAATCTAAGCTTGAAGGCCCAGCTCGTGTCTACCACTTCTCGGATGCGAACCTGCTTTATATCGAGCCAAACGCGGACCGTGATTTGTCGCCTGAGGACATGTTCAGAAAGATTCAATCTTGGGTGAATGACTTCGAAACAGAGCGAAACATCAACCGAACGGTCCGTATGGGCATCGCTGACTACCCATTCTTGCCACGCGCTTACACCGCAATTAACGATCAAGAGCTGCTCGACGTATTATTGATGTCGACCAATCTAGCTCGTGAGATCAGTCTCAAAGAGCGCAGTAGCCAATGGGTCTATCTAAAAGCTATCGATAATGCACCAGCAGCGAGCCTTGCAACTGGTAACATAAGAGAAGCGTGTAAACATGCGATTAATCAAGGGTTAATAAAAATACAATCCTCGTACCAGAATGAGGACAACATCAAAAAAATGCTAAAAGATGACTGATTTGCGAGCGGTTAAGAGCAGCAAGTCGTGACCTTATTTTTAGTTTTGTTATTATCGATGTAACGGAATTTCATCAAAATGATCGAGATCGGTCTACGCGGCGCTAATCAATACATCTATGGGCATTCTTGAAAAAGACATTCAGGCGCAACTCCACCAGCTGAAATCTCAGTTGGAGCAGGTCCGTTTGACGCAAAGAGACACCTCGTTCAAGTTTATTAGAGAACAGAAAGTTCTA
The DNA here is from genome assembly GCF_041471965.1 of Vibrio sp. 10N.261.51.A3. Taxonomy (NCBI): domain Bacteria; kingdom Pseudomonadati; phylum Pseudomonadota; class Gammaproteobacteria; order Vibrionales; family Vibrionaceae; genus Vibrio; species Vibrio sp. 10N.261.51.A3. Next base: position 9,383 of record NZ_JBFRPK010000074.1, on the reverse strand, counting down.
AAGCGTATCGTCACGTCTTTAAGTGATGCATGTGTTGGTAGTAACAGCCATTTAGATGAAAACCTCATTGCCCTTAGGGAAGAGCTAGAAAAGCAAAAAGACATTAGCTCAATGATCCCAAAACTGGCAGTATTAGAAAGGATGCTTAAGCAGAAAACGTTGGCTATGGATAAACAGAACGGGTATCTGGACGATAGCATTAAGCACAGTGGGGAAACGCTGCAGCGCATAACTGGCCTTCCAGCACAGCTCAAACGCGACCTACGAAACTTACTTAGCTTCTCCGAATGCAATGGCAGTCAGAAAGTCGACCACGCCATGAAACTTCTCGGTATTTATGAGCGTGCCATAAAGATTATGGCGAATAACTCACGCACCCATTTTGCTGACGCTGCGCACTCTCCGGAACAAGAGCTCCTTTCCGACCTATCAAACGAACTACAACATCTGATCACTGAACTCGACTTCGAGGGCGAATCGGGTGATCTGCTTACCGATATTCGAGCGAAGCTGCTGCTTGGTGTTTCCACACAAAACCTACTTGAGCTAACACTTCAGATCCTCAAACTGGTTATTGAAGGCACCAACCTAGAACGTAAGAAGTCTGAACAATTCATCGATCAGCTTAATTCTTCTTTAGCGTCCAGCATCAAAACGGCAGACCAAAATGCCGACCAGAGCCAGAGCTACTTTGAGCACCGCCAAGGTCTAAACTCTGAGTTAAATGAACTAGTCACTAGAAGCCAAAGCTCGGTAGATAAAGCGAAGGATATTGATAGTTTAAAGCTGTCGATTAATCCGCTACTCAGTGAAATCGCCTCTCTTTCGGAAAGGCTAAACCACGCGGAGCAGAAAGAACAAGCTCTGATAGAGAGAATGAGTTACGGAAAGACTCAGTTAGATTCACTCTATGAAGTGACCCAAGATTACCGTAAGCGTTTGGAAGATCAGGCTCAGCGTATGCTGCTTGATCCTCTAACCAAGGTTTACAATCGGACTGCCTTTACTGATCGCTTAGAGCTTGAGTATCGCCGCTGGATCCGCGCGCAACATTCGCTACGCGTAGTACTGCTCGACATCGACAACTTCAAAGCAATTAACGATAGCTTTGGTTATACCGCGGGCGACAAAGCGCTCAAGATCATCGCAAGAACCATCACCAAAGAAGCCGGCACCACTGATACTGTGGCTCGCTTTTCAGGTGAAGAGTTTGTCTTACTGCTACCAGAGCAAACCGATGAATATTGCCATCAGGTGATTCAAAACATTCAAACTCAAGTAAGCCGCTTACCCTTTAAGTTCCGTGACCAACAAATCACGATTACTTTATGCGCGGCAAGTACTCAGTTTAAAGAGTCAGATACACCAGAAGAAGTGCTAGAACGACTCAATACAACGCTAAATAAAGCAAAACAACGCGGTAACAACCAACTTGTTTGGCACTAGGCCAGCCCTAGATTTAATTTATTTCATTTTTTCAAATACTTATCACATACCATTTCCCTCAATGTTTGCTAAGCTAATGATTAACATTCGCTTAACAAGCATTCTTGACAAGCAACGCTGTCGTATCCGTTTCGTCTGGTTAACTCTCTCCTACCTTTAACCAAACACTTTCAACGTTTGCTTCTCACTCTCGAGCCAGAGGGTCACTTCAACGTCCCCTGCTCTTTTCAACAAGGAGGCACTATGATCACTCATATCAGCCCTGCCGGTAGCATGGATTTACTCTCTCAACTTGAGGTTGAGCGTCTTAAGAAAACCGCGTCTAGTGATCTGTACCAACTGTATCGTAACTGTACGTTAGCGGTCCTGAACTCAGGTAGCCATACCGACAACTCCAAAGAGTTGCTCGACAAATATCTGTCGTTCGATGTCGAAGTCGTTCGCCGTGAGCGTGGTATTAAGCTCGAACTGAGCAACCCACCTGAGCATGCCTTTGTCGATGGTGAAATCATCAAGGGTATTCAGGAACACCTATTCTCGGTGCTGCGTGACATTGTTTACGTCAACATGCACTTAGCCGATAACCAAAGGCTCAACCTGACTAATGCCACTCACATTACCAACCTTGTGTTTGGTATCTTGAGAAATGCAGGTGCGTTGACGCCAGGCATCGAGCCTAACCTGATTGTATGTTGGGGTGGTCACTCTATTAATGCCAGCGAATACCAATACACTCGTGAAGTCGGTAATGAGCTCGGCCTCCGTGAACTGAATATCTGTACAGGTTGTGGACCGGGTGCAATGGAAGGCCCAATGAAAGGGGCTGCCATTGGTCACGCGAAGCAGCGTTACACCGATCATCGTTATCTTGGGCTTACCGAGCCTTCGATCATTGCGGCTGAGCCACCAAACCCAATCGTCAACGAACTGGTGATCATGCCAGATATTGAGAAGCGTCTTGAGGCGTTTGTTCGTATGGCACATGGCATCATCATTTTCCCAGGCGGCCCCGGCACGGCCGAAGAGCTGCTGTACATCTTAGGGATCATGATGCACCCGAATAACGCCGAACAGCCAATGCCGATTGTGTTAACGGGCTCGAAAGAGAGTGAGGCTTACTTCCGCTCAATCGATAAGTTCATTGGGGAAACTCTAGGGCCTGATGCTCAGAAACATTACGAGATCGTGATTGATGACCCAGCACGCGCTGCGAAAATCATGAAACAAGCGATGCCAGATGTGCGTTCTCACCGTAAAGAGACCGGTGATGCCTACAGCTACAACTGGTCACTGCATATTGAGCCTGAGTTCCAACTGCCATTCGACCCAACACACGAATCTATGGCGGCGCTTGATCTTCATATGGACCAAAAAACAGAAAGCCTAGCCGCTAATTTACGTAAAGCGTTCTCAGGCATTGTGGCTGGTAACGTCAAAGCAGAGGGTATTCTGGAGATCGAGAAGCACGGCCCATTCCTAATTGATGGCGACAAAGAGCTAATGACCAAGATGGACCAACTGCTGAATGACTTTGTTGAGCAACATCGAATGAAGTTACCGGGAGGGACCGACTACGTGCCTTGCTATAAAATCGCCTCACGTGATTAAGGCGTTTACGTTACCAACGTTTCAACTCACCAAGTGATACGTTACTATAAGGGGCTAGCAGCCCCTTTTTTATTGCCTATTTAGTGGAAACTTATGTCTATCCATCTTGTTATTATCGATGCCTTAAACCTCATCCGACGCGTGCACTCTGTTCAGCCGGATCCAACCGATATAGCAAGAACCATTACCACCACAATTCGCACTCTCAATAAGATTCTGAATGAATCAAAGCCCACCCACATCATCGCGGTATTTGATCACCATTTACAAGACCGTGGCTGGCGCGCAGATGTGCTTCCTGCTTATAAGCAGAATCGTAAACCCATGCCAGAACCATTGATGAAAGGCCTTGATGCTATTCAACAAGCTTGGTGGGAGTTAGGCATTGATTCACTGCTGTCTGATGGCGATGAAGCGGATGATCTCGTCGCAACACTGGCAAAGAAAGTGGCTGACCACGGAGAAACCGTCACCATCGTCTCGACGGATAAGGGCTACTGCCAACTGTTGTCACCAACGCTTCAGATCCGAGATTACTTCCAGCACCGCTGGTTAGATAAACCCTTTATCGAAGCTGAGTTTGGCGTTAAACCTGAACAACTGGCGGATTACTGGGGATTAACGGGCGTAAGCTCAAGCCAAGTACCGGGCATCCCAGGTATCGGGCCAAAAGCAGCCAAAGAGATATTGACCACTTACCCAGATATCGAAGCGGCCTATCAAGCAGAAGATCTGCCGAAAAAATATCGTAAGAAGTTCGACGAACACATCGAATCCGCTCGTGTATGTAAGCAAGTATCGGCACTCAAAACCGATATTGATTTAGGGTTCAACCTGCAAGATATTCGTTACGAAGCAAACGCTTAAGTCGCTGTGACTCGATAATATTGATACAAAAAATGCCCCTTAAAGGAGCATTTTTTATCACTGACACACTAACGTAAATATTAGTGCGGTGAGATGTTTGAAAGCGCCTGAATGTGGACCGTGATCTCTTCGCGATCGTGGTAAAGGTGCTTAGCCTGCATCTTGAACTTCACTTTGTTCTCAATCAGGAACACTTTTAGGTTCTCGATATCTTGCAGTACTTCATCGTAACGGCCTTTCATAGGCAGTTTAAGGTTGAACAGTGCTTCTTTTGCCCAGCCTTTGATGATCCACTCACCCATAAGGTGTGCAACACGAGCTGGCTTCTCTACCATGTCACAGATAATCCAAGTTACGTTCTTACGGTCTGGTTCAAACTTAAAACCATCCACCATGTGGTGCTTAATTTGACCCGTTTCCATTAGGCTGTCTGCCATCATGCCGTTATCAACACAGTGAACGAACATCGATCGCTTAACCAATTGGTAAGTCCAACCACCTGGACACGCACCTAAATCAACACCCCACATACCAGGAGCCAGACGCTCGTCCCACTCATCACGAGGGATGAATACGTGGAATGCTTCTTCTAGCTTCAATGTAGAACGGCTTGGCGCATCTGATGGGAATTTCAGACGAGGGATACCCATAAAGAACTGTGAGTTGTTCGTTGGGTAAGAGTAACCAACAAAGCAGTGACCCGGAGCGATGAAGCATAAATGAAGCACAGGCTTCTTAGCGTTATCTTTCGCTGTCATCAGGCCTTTACCACGCATAGCTTGACGCATCGGCACGGTAAATTTACGGCAGAACTTCAAAAGCTCTTTTGCTTCGTTAGTATCTGGAGTTTCGATACGAATATCACCACAACGAGGGAAACCTTCTTTTTCAGAAAGCGCCTCAAGAATTGGAGAAATACGGTCATCGGTTGGCAGGTCTTTGATTTCAACAGCCACTGCTAGCATTTGACGAGCAAAGATCAGTGATTGGAAATCGATCTCTTTGATCAACTTGTCTGCTTCACCTGCTTGGTAACATTCAAACAATACAAAGCCTGTATTGTTCTTTAGGCGAGGAAAACCAAACACTTCCAGTTGTGTTGCCTTGTCTTGAATTTCGCCAGCACATTCTTTTTCAAAACCAGAGCGACAATAAAGTAGTACGTGTTTCACTGAGTTACCTCTTTTATATTCAAAGCAGCGAAGGAGAAAACTCCCCAACCAATGATAAATAGTAGACCACCAAACGGAGTGATAGGGCCAAACCATTTTATTCCTGTCAGTGCCAAGCCATAAAGGCTGCCACTAAAACAAAGGATGCCGATGATAAAGCAAATTGCCGCAATGAAAAAATATTTTTGTGATTTAGCGCCAAGTTTCATCTGCAGCAGAGCGCCACACGCCAATATCGCTAGAGTATGGATAAATTGGTACTGAACACCCGTCTCAAACACGCCTAGCAGATACTCAGGCAAGATAGCTTTCAAACCGTGAGCCGCAAAGGCGCCAAGCATCACAGCAACCGCGCCAGAGATGCCAGCAAACGTGAGTAAATACTTACTTCTCATTGAGCACCTCTTTGATAAACGCTGATAACTTCTCAACGGTTAACGCAATATTCTGCTGCTCGGTGTAACCAGAACTCTTACGCGGCTTAAAGCTGTGATCACCGTCTGGGATAAATTCAACACGAATAGAATCCGACAGATTAAAATCAGCAAACTCTTCACGCTTACCAAAGGTATCGCGCTCACCCTGCAAAATAAAACATGGCTTTTGTAACTCAGCTAAGTGCTCACCTTTGTACTTCTCTGGCTTACCTGGAGGGTGGAAAGGAAAGCCTAAACAGGCCATCGCTGCCACCTTATCAACTTCAGACAAATGGCTCGCCATACGCCCTCCCATCGATTTACCGCCAATCACAAGCTTATCGGCATCGCACTGCTCAATGATGTCTTGGTAAGCTTCAAGTAGCTTAGGCGCTCTGTCAGGTGGACGACGCTTACCATCTTCAGCACGTTTAATCATGTAAGGGAAGTTGAAACGAATCACTCGTATCCCTTTAAAGGCTAACCCTTTGGCTACCGACTGCATGAACTCATGCTCCATGCCTGCGCCAGCACCATGGGCAAAGATAAAGGTGATGGGATTGTCTTCACCATCAATGATGACGTTATTCATCGAGTAAGTCCTCTTGTTCACTTTGCGCTTTCGCTAGCATCCAGTCGCGGAAGGTAGCAATACGACCCATGTCGGCTTGTTTCTCATGACAAACCACATAGAAGGCGTTCTTACTCACCAACACTTCATCAAAAGGCGCAATCAAACGACCCGCTTCGATTTCAGGCTGCGCCAACACGTTGTTACCCAGAGCAATGCCCTGGCCGTGAGCCGCTGCCTGCAGCACCATGGTTGAGTGACTGAAGATAGGGCCGTGATTAACGTTTACCCCATCGATGCTATTTTGCTTAGCGAACTGTTTCCAATCCTTTCGAGAAGTATCATGCAATAGCGTATGACATGCTAAATCACTGAGAGATTCTAATGGTTTTACTCCTAGCAGCACGGAAGGTGAGCAAAGAGGGATCAAGTATTCTTGGTAAAGCTTATCGGCTCTAAGCCCCGACCAATTACCTCGGCCATAATAGATAGCGACGTCTACATCATCGGTTAGCGAGCCTTCATCCATATCAACGGCTTTGATTCTTACATCAATATCAGGCTCTTGCTGATTAAAGTCAGCGAGCCTTGGTACCAACCATTGAATAGCAAAACTCGGCGGTAAACTGATGGTCAATGCGCCCTTCTCACTTCGCTCCAGCACTTTGTCTGTCGCTTCTGCTAGTGATGTGAAAATATCTTTGATATCTAAGAAGTAGCTTTGACCTTCTTCAGTTAGCAGCAAAGAGCGGTTTCTTCGGCGAAACAGCTTCAAAGATAAGAATTCTTCAAGCGCTTTGATCTGATGACTGACTGCCGCTTGAGTAACAAACAACTCTTCTGCAGCACGCGTAAAACTCAAGTGTCGAGCTGCAGCTTCAAACACTCTTAGCGAGTTTAATGGGGGTAATCGACGAGACATAGTTACTCTCTAAATAAGCATTAGTTTTTTTTATCTGAAACATTATAATTTGTCCATTGCCTAGCAGCCAGAGAAATTCTATATTTCATCCCGCAGCAGCTAGCCTGAACGGCTTGATTCTCTCTAGAATCAATTGGCTTAGCTCCTGCGATGTTGTGTTTGCAAACTCGTTCTTTTCGAGTTGGGTAGAGTTCTACCAAATGTTTTGTTGCAGTTTATACTGAAACGAGGCATGTACTTCCTGTATTTATTTTGACCTGTCTGTCAAATTTGTTTACACCGCCTTATGGGCGGTGTTTTTTTATGTGCAAAGAAATGTAACAACAAGTTTATCAATAGCTGTGCTAATTAATCTTTATTATTTTTCATCGCCAATCACAGAATCAGACACCCACTCAAATAATCAACTGAACACATACAAATAGCACCATTGAGTTGCACTAAAAAGTAACAGAATACTTCAAGATACTCACACTTCTTCGGTACTTATAAACCCGTTTAGAACACACTCTTTCTATCAATCAAAAATTTCAAAGCTGAGCATGACGATAGCACGCCCAAACTCACGCCTCTGTCTGACTACTGTAAATCATTCACAATAGAAAATAAAAAAGCCGCTTACTTTTCAGTAAACGGCTTTGCAAAATGATTAACGCTTGGTCAACACACCACTATGGGCGGTAAACCTTAACGTTATGGAAGCCCTGCTCTTGTAGGTAAAGTGCCTGTAGACGGCTCATTACACCACGGTCACAGTACAGCAAGTACTCTTTCGCTTGGTCTAGGTCGCCAAACTGAGTCGAAAGCTTGAAGAATGGGATGTGTTTAATTTCAACACCCTCGATCTCTAATGGGCTTTCGTCTTCTTCTTCTGGGCTACGGATATCAAGAACGATAGCGTGCTCAGCAACAGCTTGAACTTGTTCAACTTCAGGCGCTTGCTCTTGGCTCTCTTTCTCGATGTCACGGATATCCATAACACGAGCGTTCTCGATCACTTGATCCAGCACTTCAAAGTTAAACTTAGCTTCTTCTGCTTCCAGTTTGCCTTTCTTCGCTTTCACTGTTGGCTTCTTAGAAATAACACCACAGTACTCAGGCATTACCTTAGCGAAGTCTTCAGTACCGATGATACGAGAAAGGTCGATGATGTCTTCTTTATCCCAGTTGATAAGCGGACGAAGAATCAAAGTATCTGTCACGTTGTCGATGTGACGCAGGTTAGTTAGCGTTTGGCTTGATACCTGACCTAGTGCTTCACCAGTAACCAACGCTTCGATCTTGAACTTGTCTGCAACCATACCACCAGCACGCATGAACATACGCTTAAGAACAACGCCCATTTGGCCATCTTCAACGTTCTCAAGGATTTCAGCAACCACAGGTTCAAAGTCTACAGAAATGAACTTCACCTTTGCAGATGAGCCGTATTTATTCCATAGGTAGTGAGCCACTTGTTTAACACCAATCTCGTGCGCTGGGCCACCAAGGTTGAAGAAACAGTAGTGAACCTTAGAGCCGCGTTTGATGTGCAGGTAGCTTGAAACACCAGAATCAAAGCCGCCAGAGATCAAGCTCAGTAGATCTTCTTGAGTACCAAGAGGGAAGCCACCGAGGCCTTTGTGACGAGCTAGAACTTGGTTTAGCTTGTCGTTAGCCACTTCAACCTTAACGGTTACATCAGGGTTCTTAAGTCGAACTTTCGCTGACTCAACTGCTTGGTTTAGACCGCCGCCTACGTAGCGCTCAAGTTCAATAGAGGTAAAGTCATGCTTACCACGACGCTTAGCACGTACAGAGAAAGTCTTGCCTTCAATGTCAGCACGGCTGCGTTCTAGTACTTGCTCGTAAATATCGTGCAAGTCTTTGAATTCAGACTGTTGAACTTCAAGAGAGTGGTGAATACCTGGAGTGTGAGTCAGAGCCTCTAACACTTCTGCGTAGTACTGGTCACTCTCAGACGTCACTTCAATATGATCGCGACGGTTGAATACCGCAACACTTTCACAGCGACGTTGAATAACGTTACGAATGTTGCACTCTAGAATCCTTGTGAAGCGCTTACGCACCGATTCACTTTTTACAAAAATTTCCGGATGGGGCTTAACAATAAATTTCATAGTACTTTCACAACATTAATGTTCAAAATTTTGAAAACGCTCATCGCCAAGTAAATTAGAGAATTTACACAGCACTTGAAGCAAGAATAGATCATATCTAAATCTAAGGGCGCGAATTATACATGAGAAAGTGAAGCAAGGAAAAGAGTGCTTGCTGTAACACCATCATTAAACCGCTTGTTATTAACAGTAGCAGGTTTCGAAACGACATAAATGCCGCAGAGAGAACCATTGAAGACCAGCAATCGAGTAGGAGGAGGC
>NZ_JBFRPK010000073.1:0-16431 GCF_041471965.1 Vibrio sp. 10N.261.51.A3 | reverse complement strand
GCTTAAGGTTCTGTCTATGACTGACTGTTAATAAAAAAATGGCTATCAATTGATAGCCATTTTTCATGATGAATTATTGTAATTTGATGGTGTTACTTATTACGCTCATTTTCTATTCAAGAAAATGCAATCACTTCGTAAGACTTCATATTTTTCTAAACGTGGGCTACATTCAATCAATTGTAAGTAGCTCAATTCCCTACCTCTTAGGTACGATGGGATATCCAAGGAAAAGTGATAATAGTTTACATTTTTCTCGGTCAGCTCCACCACCAAATGAATAGGTAATGTGCCTAGCACGGTATCACCAGGTTCAAACATATCGATTGATTCAACATGAGTCAACCAATGGTGTATATCTATATTAAAGCTCTTAATTAAGTCAATCGTAGCGGGGTGGCGAGTAACAAAATAGGTTTTCATCGTTTGTATCCAATCATATACGTTACACCGCATTCTATCAGAGCTAGAGGCTTTGCTGATCTTAGTCGGAGCCGAGTAATAAAAGAGACTCACTGACACAACGAAGGCACTCCCTTAGTACTTGCTCGGATCCGAGCAAGTGGTACTTCCGCTAACAATCGAGAATAATCCATCTCGAAATGATTAACGCACTCGACAAACCACATTGAGATTATTTACAAAGTATAGGGATAGCTAATGACAAGAGTAGCACTGATGATCGATGGCGAAAATATTTCGGCTAAGCATATATACAAATGTATTGATAAGGCTGAGGCATACGGTGACGTAATAATTAAACGCGTGTATGCCAATGTCGCAAAAACAAATAATGCATGGGGCGAACACGCTGCGAGTCAAAGTGTACGTTACATTCATGCTCAAGAAACCGCTAATAAAAAGAATACCACCGATATGCTGCTAGCAATCGATACGATGGAATTAGCGTTAACAAATAGAGCCGACACTTTTATCTTTTGTTCGGATGATTCAGATTTTGGTCCGCTAATACAAAAACTCATTGAACTAGAGAAAACAGTTATTGGAGTTGGAACTAACAAAGCAAATGATGGATATAAGAGTAGCTACACCGATTTTGAATGCTTAAATACATCACCTAAGTTAGACAATCCAATAGTAAAAAATTCGATTATTGGATTAGAAGACATGTTATCTATCAACTCGGAAACTAAACAGAGGTTTCCAAGCAACTTGGATTTTGAGATGTTTATGTCAATCTGTTATCAAGAATTACAGCATGGTTATTGGGTCAATATATCATGTTTAGGAGGTAAACTTGCACATTTCAAATTGACAAAAAGAAACCTAAAGCTTGTTAGTATCCTAAAAAACATTGAATACTTTGAGCATAGAGTGAACGGTGAGCATAGCCAATTTCGTTTAAGAAAAACGCAACAAGAATGTGTAAAAAGAATCAATAATGATGATCTAATCAGAACAAATAGAAAGAATGAAATTTTAAACACTAAATTTTGGATCAAATGCGCAAAGACTTTACAAATGAAAGTAGAGAACACCTTAAGTAATTGGTTAGACGTACTGAAAAATAAAAAACATAGTAACCATTATTTTAATTAAATGGCTTTCAACCATCTAACCACAATTACAATTACACTATTTAACTAAAAATTATTTATTAGGATATCACTATGAGAATGACAAAAACGATCTCTTACCGCCATAACAATGGTACATCTAAAATTAGCATTGATCCTGCATTATATGGTGCAGTAAGCAGTAAGCATGAAAATGGTCAAACTTGGTTACGACAAAATGCTACCAAGCTTCATAATGAACTAGGTGGTGACCGTATTTCATATCGAGTAGCTGAAAAGGCTTTCCTTTCTATTCTTCCTGAAAAAAGCATGCAGGATTACGAGTCAAGGCTTGGGTATTGTAACGTAAGAATCTCATTAGATAATGTGCAGTATGCATTCTCTCTACCACATGTGCTTCTGCATTACATCTCAAAGGTTTATACCAAAAAATTCGATTTAGATAATATTCTTCGACAAGCACTCGTTGAGTTTGCTAAAAGAGACTCTCCCAAAAACAGATCTCGAACACTAGTAGAGGCTCTGCTTGATTCCATTACTTGTGGTTCTGATGTTACGGACAATAAGAATAAAGCATCAGGATAAATAAGAGCTAGACTGGTCAGCAGACTGATAAGTTAGGCAACCTCGTAAAAAGAACGAGCTAGTTACTAAGCAGCATCGATGACGCTCGACCGATAGAAATTATGTTGAATAAGTATGATTGGAGTAATAATGGAATTGGAGTTAACAAATGATCAGGTAGATATTTTACTGCATTTAGTTCAAACGGAGATGAATGGAATCTGTGGTGACTTGGGCTACATGGAGCTTTCAAAAATAAGGGCAATTTTAGGGCGGCAGTCACCTGAACATCTTTCAGAATAGTCTGATATTTCCCCAAAACCTACGTTTAACCACATAATATGATGAATAAATTGTAATGAAAAACCTACCTCAATTGAAAGAATTTAGACTCGTTGGCTCGACCTTTCCAGTCGTAGATCCTACTGATTTACCTCAGGATGTACTAGCTGCATTAGATAAGTACATGATTGGGAAAACAGTTAGCCATCCTATTTACATATACGTTCAGGACTGGATAGAGTTCTGTGGGGCAGTAGAGCGCGGAAACATCCATATTTAACGTGAAGACCGCAAGCGTATCATAAAGCCCGCATTCTAATCTTCTAGAACAAACACAAGCAGGAGGTTGAAGATGCGGGATACGATTCCCGCTGCACGCTCCAACCTCTATTTAGTTTCAAATTATCTTTAGTTACAATCCCCCTTTAGATTCACCATCTCCGCTTAGCTTAAAGTCTAAAACAATTAAAACTGCGCACTTCATTGTGTGATTTTTTGTATTAAAAAAGAGCAATACCAAATGATATTACTCTTTGAATATTCTTAATTTAATTGATTACCTCAATCAAGCTGCCCTTCATCTAAAGCAGAAGTAACCCATACTAGCGGCGCATTCCAGTTGATGGTTATCTCGTTCAACGTCCAAGCTCCAATATTATCGCTGTAACACGTTTGTCCAACACATTTGCCTTTCATCACAGCGGCAATAGGATCGCTAAAACTTACCGAATTTGGGCCTCCAATTAACGCACCCGGCGCTGGTTTTGGTGAACTTTCATCAGCAGCGTAAGCCCAGAATCGATGATGAGGATTCTCAGCAGGTTTCGTTCCATAACCAGTAACATAAGAGATATTCATCGGGTTACCTCCGAGGATATAATCCATCGCACTAGCCGCCGCTTTGATGTATCGAACATCATTGGAAAAATCGTTAGCGTAAATCAAAAAGATACTTCGGTTTACAAGGTTGGAGTTTGAGCCCCACGAATACTCTTCTACGGTATAAGGAATGTTATAGCCTTCATTGGCAACTTGCTTGGTATAAGATTCAGCCGTTTTAATGATGTTCTTACGTGCTTGTTCAATAGCCTGGCTGTCTAATGAGTTAGGTACCACGGCTAAACTCACAGTGCCCGCAGGCGCTATATACTGCCAATACATATCACCATCCGCATTGATGTTCCCCTTCGGCACTTCAAGATAGTGTGGAGAATCAATCAATACTTTTTTATAAACCTCATCATTGGTTGTGATAAAGAGCTCGGCCGCAGCCCAGTATCGCTCATCACTCAATTCGATATCATCATACGGCCCAGAGCCTGTGAATTTGTCGTAAGCATAGATATCTTGATGTTGATTTGCGGCGTTCCACGCTTTGATCGCTGAATCCAAACATAACTGTGAGAAATCACTGTCGATATCTTTCCAAATACGTGCGCACTGAGCACCGATTGCCGCCAGATTCAATGAAGCCGCAGTAGTAGGATAACCAACATAACGTTTCTGAGTATCTTTGTGTGGCGGTAATGGCATGCCCGTCCAAGACTCATCCGCGATCTTATGGAATGCCAGCCCTCTCGCGTTAATCTCGGTAAGTTTTAGCTGTTTACTTGCAGACTGATTACCAACAGGGACAGAGATAGGCGTGTCAGAGTCGACTTGCATCGCTAACATGAACTCAATGTTCCAACGCGCTTCAGACAACAACGGATTAACGCCATTGGTTGCTTCAGGGATTTTCACTTTGCCCTCAGAAAAAGGAAGCAATTTGTTTTCTAGGAACTGACTTCGCTCGTATAAATTCAGAAGTGTCCATGTTGAGATGCCACTGTTCACCGTGTATTTACCATGATCGCCTGCATCGTACCAACCACCGGTCGCATCAATAGTCAGGTCACAGCCAGGCCATTTATTTCCCCAACTATCAACTTTATCAAAACAGGTTGCAGTATCGGACATGTGGCCACCGGGCCTCGCAAGATCTTCACGTTGAACGAACTCTGGCTTTATTTCAATGCCGCTGCGATTTTGATAGAAGTAAGACAACGCATCGAGCTTCAACTTGCTATAAACATCATTTCGAATATCGAATGGATAGCTTACATCGTCATCGACCTTGACCGTTAAACCTCTCATCGTGTCTGTATATTTTGAAAGGTTAACTCGGTGAATGTGCTCACCCGACGCTTTATTCAAACCGAATACTTCTGTTTTACCGAGGTCGAGGCTGATCCCTGATTGAGAGACTAATGTCCATTTCAAAGGTGTCGTCGAGGTATTTTCAACAAAGATATATTTATCAGATTTCGGTAAGAAACCAACTTGGTTAGCTCGAATAGGCATCTTAGTCGCTACTTTTACAAATGGCTTACCTACAACAGAAACGTTATCAACACAGATGACACCAGTTTTCTGTGCGCCTAATTGAAACTGGAATTCTGTATCGGCGTCACTATCAAGTTCGTGTACAAAATCAAACGTATAGCTTTGCTTGTCTTCGGATACACCTACTTCGGTTAGAAAATAGTGTGTATAGGGAGGGCCTTCATGTTGAATCAAGGCTTTCATCTCAGTATCAATATTCGCATATGCATCGAACGATACTTGGTACCTTTGACCTTGCTCTAAACCAATGCCACTGTGACCTAAAATGACATCCCAAGAATTTTTTCCTGGGTTTTTTATATCAATACACGCTTCATTACTTTCTGTTGCTCTGTTGGCGCCGGCATTCCACCAGCCATCCATATTGCCTTTAAAGTGACTATTCCTAATCTGCTCTTCTGCATAAGTTACTCCAGAAGATAAAATCATGAAAACCGCGAGAGATAACGTTCCTTTTTTCATCATTATTCCTTAAAGATGTTTAATATCTCCAAGGAAACTAGCGAAATAGATTCAATAATAGAGAGTTAACATTCGCAAAAAATAGACTCGTTAAAATAAATATTATGATTTCTTGTGATGTTTAACACTAAGGAACAAGTTCATGAATCAATTGCATGGATAGACAAAACGATATTGTGCTAGTGCTTCTCAATTAAACTCAGATTTCATAAAAGTGCGGGTTTAATAATCTTGGTCAATATCTGCAAAAACAGTTGTGGTAATGTGCGCGCATTAGCAACAACCCATAAATAATTAAAAATGTTTAAAAGCAATGAGTTAACAATCAACATCGAAGCAATTAATGTCGCGCTAGCAAAAGTTGAAAATGCCAATAAAATTCAGCTAGATACATTGAAAGGTTATGTGAACAGCGAGCCTGAACAGGCTGTACTGGCTTTTCGATCGCTGAATGAAGCAGAATCAATCGACGACAAGCTTAAGAAGATCATGTCAGAGCTACCGCATCTGAGCGGCGAAGCACACCACCTGCTTGAAACTTCTATCTTGCTACAGTGATTATGAATAAAGATAAGCCTCAGCGAATCCCTCACAGCAAAGCGCTTTGGGTATAAGTTAAGACTTATCTTTAATTTCTAGCCCTCATTGAATTATCTAATTCAACTAAGCGCTATTGATTAACGTCTAAAGCGTTATCGACTTCACCATACCCGCTTCAGCGTGACCAGGAATATTGCACGCGAACTCTACGTTATTATCGCCATGGAAATGCCACAGCAATTGCTTCGCTTTACCCGGCTTAACCGTAACTGTGCTACCCGAGTCATGAGCGTGATTACCCATGTTTTTCATCATTTCACGGTGCTCTAGCTGCTCTGAGGCAGAACCAATCGAGAATTCGTGATCAATCTTGCCTGTGTTCATCACAACAAACTGCACCACGTCGTTCGGCTCAATATCAACCTTGTTCTTAAATGTGATTTTCATATCGTCACTTAGCAGAACATGAACCACTTTATCCGGCTTTGCGCCTGTCGCAGGCATACCCACTTCTGACATACCTTCCATATTCATCATCGAATGGTCCATCTTTCCATCCTTCATCATGCTGTGATCCATTTTTGAATGATCCATCTCTCCATTTTTTATCATTGAGTGGTCCATTTCAGCAAAAGCCGTTGCAGTAGTTAACGTCAGTGCAATCGCAATAAGTGTCTTTTTCATGATCGTTCCTTAGATAAATTCAGTTATTTATTTGTTAGTTTCACATGTTTGTGTGGTACGCCCTTACCCACTCTGTTTTGGTCAGTAAGGGCTAATAATCAATACGTTATTTGTTTGTTTCGTTTTGACTGTGCGTAATCTCACGCTGTTTCCAGAGCTTAAAGATTGCAGGCAACACTAGTAGGGTGAGCAACAGCGCAGAAGCCATACCGCCTATCATTGGTGCTGCGATTCGTTGCATCACTTCTGAGCCCGTACCCTCGCCATACATGATTGGAATGAGGCCGATAATCACCGTAAGTACCGTCATCATCACAGGGCGCACACGCAGTCCTGCCCCTTCACGGATCGCATCCGTTAAGTCTTCACTCTGAAGTGCTTGCTGGTTCTGCTCCGCATCCAATTTTTTGTAGTGCCACGCTTGGTTTAAGTAGACCAACATGATCACACCTATCTCAACAGCAACCCCGGCAAGCGCGATGAAACCCACACCCACTGCAATGGAGAAGTTGTAATTGAGGATATGCATTAGCCATAAACCACCAACCATCGCGAGTGGTAATGTCAGCATGATCATCATCACCTCACCGACACGGCGGAAGCTCAAATACAGCAGCAACATAATGATGGCAATGGTGATAGGCACGACCACACTTAAGCGATCTTTGGCGCGTTCCATGTACTCGTATTGACCAGACCAAGCCAGTGAGTAACCCGCAGGCAAAACAATTTGATCTGTAACGACTTTTTGTGCCTCTGCCACATAAGAACCAAGGTCACGCCCTTCGATATCCACGAACACCCAACCATTAGGACGCGCATTCTCTGTTTTGATCATCGGAGGGCCATCTTCATATCGAATATCTGCTACGTCCGATAGAGCGATACGAGCTCCATTTGGTGTTACTAACGGTAAGTTCTGCAGCTTGACGACAGAATCACGATAGCTTTGTGGGTAACGGACATTGATTGGATAACGCTCTAGCCCCTCAACGGTTTCACCCACGTTCATGCCACCAACCGCCGTCGAGATAACCTGTTGCACTTCTTTAATGCTCAAGCCATATCGCGCAGCTGAGCGACGTTTAATGTCTATCGTCACATACCGACCGCCCGCAACACGCTCGGCGTAGACAGAAGCTGTACCACTCACGCCGTTGAGGATGGGTTCAAGTTGCGAACCAATATCTTCAATCACGCTCAGCTCTGGGCCAGCGATTTTGATACCGATTGGGGTTTTGATACCAGTCGCTAACATGTCGATACGGGTTTTGATTGGCATAACCCACGCATTGGTTAAACCTGGGAACTGAATCAGATCATCAAACTCTTTACGCAGAGACTCAGTAGTGACACCGTCACGCCACTCATCTCGCGGTTTAAGCTGAATCACGGTTTCAATCATGGTTAACGGTGCAGGATCGGTTGCTGTCTCTGCTCGACCAATTTTGCCCCACGTGGTTTCGACTTCTGGAATGGTTTTGATGAGCTTATTGGTTTGTTGCAACAACTCACGCGCTTTACCAATTGAAATACCCGGATAGGTGGTTGGCATGTACATCAAATCCCCTTCGTCCAAAGGAGGGATAAACTCGCTACCAAGCTTACTGGTTGGGTAATAAGCAGATGCCATTAAGCCAAGTGCGATAACAATCATCATCTTTGGATATTTTAGGCTGAGGTTCAGAAGCGGTTTGTACATTGCCACTAGGCTGCGGTTGACTGGGTTTTTGTGTTCAGGCAACACGTTACCGCGAATGAAGTAACCCATTAGCACAGGCACAAGCGTGATAGCCAAACCGGCTGCAGCAGCCATTGCATACGTCTTGGTAAACGCAAGTGGCGAGAACATCTTGCCTTCTTGCCCTTCTAGCGCGAACACAGGCACAAAGCTCAAGGTAATGATAATCAGAGAGAAGAACAGCGGTGCGCCAACTTCTTCTGCAGCCTTACCTATCACTTGCCAACGGTTTTTATCAGTGAGCGGAGTCCGTTCAATGTGTTTATGAACGTTCTCGATCATCACGATGGCACCATCGACCATGGCGCCAATCGCAATCGCTATTCCGCCAAGAGACATGATGTTGGCGTTAATACCCTGCCAATGCATCACAATGAATGCACCTAAGATACCAACAGGCAGACTTAGTGCGATAACCAACGACGAGCGGATATGGAACAAGAACAGCGCACACACCACGGCGACCACGATGAACTCTTCAGCCAGCTTCTTCCAAAGGTTTTCAACGGCTGAATCAATCAAAGTCGAACGGTCATAAGTTGCGACAATCTCGACACCATCCGGTAAGCCAGCTTGCAGTTCAGCGAGTTTGGATTTAACCGAGTCGATCACTTCACTGGCATTTTCACCAAAGCGCATCACGATAACGCCGCCAACCGCCTCGCCCTCACCGTTGAGTTCCGAGATACCACGACGCATTTGCGGGCCGAGGTTAATATCAGCAATGTCACCTAATAGCAGCGGAGTACCTTTGTCGGTCACTTTTAGCGGCAAAGATTGAATGTCTTCAATGCTTGTCAGGTAACCCGTCGTACGAACCATGTGCTCGGCTTCCGCAATCTCAACAACAGACGCACCGGTTTCTTGGTTACCATCTTGGATTGCCTTGTTGACTTGCTGAAGTGTTAGGTCATAAGCACGTAACTTGGCCGGATCAATCTGTACTTGGTACTGCTTCACCATGCCGCCAACGGTCGCCACTTCAGACACGCCTTCTACGGTTTGCAATTCATACTTCAAGAACCAATCTTGCAAACTACGAAGTTCCGCTAAGTCGTGCTGACCTGTTTTATCTTGCAACACGTAGCTGTAAACCCAGCCCACACCGGTTGCATCTGGCCCTAGTGTTGGCTTGGCACTCGATGGCAAGTTAGGTGCAACTTGGCTTAAGTACTCCAACACTCGTGAACGCGCCCAGTACATATCGGTATCGTCATTGAAGATGATATAGACATAGGAATCACCAAAGAACGAGTAGCCACGAACTGTTTCAGCACCCGGTACAGCTAACATGGCGGTGGTCAATGGATAGGTCACCTTATCCTCGACCACTTGTGGGGCTTGCCCCGGATAACTGGTTTTGATGATCACCTGAACATCTGACAAATCAGGAATGGCATCGACAGGTGTATTTTTAACGCTGTATAAGCCGCCAAATACGATGGCTACAGTAGCAACCAACACTAAGAAGCGGTTGCTAATAGACCAGCGAATGATTGCATTGATCATAGTTCGCCCTCACCCGTGCTATTCGTCGGTTCGAGAGATTTGAGCACATAATCAGAACCTTGCTTCGCCACTAGAAACCGAATGGTTTGACCCTCGGAAAACTCAGATAAATCAAGGTCATCACTGGCTTGGAAATTCATTTCACCCGCTTTCCAATTCCACTCAGGGACTGGCTGATGTTTTACGGTGATCATGCCAAAATCTGCCATCAACATAGTGATGTCACCCGTTACCCAAACTTCGCCAGCGATCTTGTGTTTGTTCACCTTGTAATCCACAACCTCGTACTGCCCTGACTCTGTCTTTCTCATCTCAAAGTCAATTGCCTTACCACGTTGCACGTCACTCATGTCCAAGCCTTCCACAAAGGTGAAATTCATCACCATGCCCGGCCAATCCCATTCTGGAACAGGCTGATGGTTAATCGTCACCATACGGCTGCCTTGCATAACATCGGAAATTTCACCGTTTGCCCATACGGTTTCCGCTTCTTCCTCAACACCATTGATGCGTGACAGATCAGCTGATTGGCTCGATTCAGAATCCAACATGAAGTGTGCAGAAGTGACAATGTTTTCGCCTTGCTCTAGCCCTTGAAGCACCTCTATTTTTTCGCCAGCTTCACGACCAACCTCAATACGAGCAGAGCGATACTTGCCAGAACCTTTTGACATCACCACTCGAGTCATACCACCGGAGTGAATCACCGAAGATCTTGGGATAGTAAGAACGGCTTCATCACTGATGGGTTTCAGCGCAATATTGGCAAACATATTTGGCTTAAGCTCGCCATTTGGATTGGAGAACTTCAAACGAACGCGCAAGGTTCGAGTTTTTGGGTCAAGGATTGGGTACACGTAATCGACATTACCCAACCACTCTTTGCCGGGAATGGCATCTAGCGTCATCACCGCATTGCTGCCTGACGAGATCCAGTGCGCTTGACGCTCAAACACCTCAGCATCAACCCATACTTCGCCTAATGGGCCTGCACTGATCACCGCTTGTGCAGGTGAAAGGTAACCACCTTCTCGGATATTCAGACTTGCGATGACACCATCGGCTGGCGCTTTGACTTCAATGGTTTGTGAGGCTTTGCCTTTGCGCGTAATAGAGCGGATTTGAGTCTTATCAACACCCAAGGTAATTAAGCGTTCAGTCGAGCCCTTGATCAAACCTTTACGACCCGTTTTATAAGCACTGATCAACTCTTCTTGTGCTTTAACAAGCTCTGGAGAATAGAGTGTGAAAAGCACATCACCTTTGTTTACCTTCTCACCCACAGCGTTGATGTAGAGCTTCTCAACCCAACCAGCTGCTCTTACGTTGGTTTGCCACAATGTACTTTCATCGAACGCCACATAACCCACAGTTTCAATCCGAGGAGACAGCGCTTCGAACTTAACTTTCGCTGTTTTGACACCCAGATTATTTTCTACCGAAGAATCAATGAACACGGTACCGGGCTTATCTTTGGCTCCGCCGTTCACATCGTCAGCATATACAGGGATAAGATCCATCCCCATTGGCGATTGACCCGGCTTATCACGCTGATAATTTGGGTCCATCGGAGCCACCCAATACAGAGGTTCATCCTTGGTTTGTTTACTTACTTCGGCGTCTGTACTCGTTGCCATTGCTGACATGTCGTGTGCTGGATTAATTAGAAAATGGTTCACACCAAAACCCAATGCACCACCGACCAATAAAGCGATTGTTGCTACTTTTACTGTACTCATTGTCTATTCCCTTATTGATTGGCTGTGTGTTTAGTTACGCTTGAGTTGAGTTGTGGTTGGTTTACTTGGTATTCAAAGCCACTGACTAACGCCGCCAGTTTGCTGTTAACGATGTTGAGATCGGTGATCAAACGTTGTTGCTCTAACTTAAGCGCCAGCTCATCGGTCGTTGCTAAAATGACATCGTTAAACTGAGCGGTATTGTTTTGATAGCCCCTCTCAACCGCACTGATTCGTGCTGCAGTTTGAGGAAGCAAGGACGTTTGATAGCGATCTAATCGCTGGATCAGATTTGATCTGTCCACCAGCAATGCGTTCACTTGCGCGTTCATTTGGGAAAGTAAGGTGTCTTTTTGAGATTTAGCCGCACCAACTTGATACTGAGCAGCCGATAAGTTCTTATCTTGTCGATTCCCCGTAAACAGCGGGATGTCGACAGTCAGATAGGCACTCACCAGATCAGAAGCAGGTTCACCTGCCATGTTATTGGCTTGACGGTGTGCATACATCACTTCCACCCCAAACTGCGGGGTATAAGCTTGCTCGGCTAACTCAACCTGAGTTTGATTGGAGGAAATACTGACATCGGAGATCTTAATCAAAGGATGGTCAGTCAGTAGCTTGTAGTGCTTGGTTGAATCGATATTGGTCGCTAATTTGCTTTCCAACAACGACCAATCGATTTGGTTAGTTGCATTCAGTGTGCCCAGAGAATCAAGAGCCTGAGATCCTAGCCAATCAGAACCCAACCATTCAGAAAGCTGAGAGATTAAACGACGCTGAATTTGCTGATTAGCTTGTAGCTTTTCATCAAGTTTACTGACTTGAAGCTGAGCATTAAGCAGATCTTGCGCTTCGCTTTTACCAATCGAGTAATTGGTTTGTACATAGTTTTCAAGCTCAACCAACAAACGACGATTTTGACGAATCACCGACTCAGCCTTTTGCTGATAACCTAACTCAAGCCAAAGCTGCGTCATGCTATTCGCAACCGTCAATTCTCTTGCGTGCACCTGCAAAGCTAACGCATCAGCCTGCTGGCCTGCCTTTTTCTGTTGGAGGTTAAGCGTATCGCCACGCTCAAACTGCTGCATCAGCCCTACCGATATATTGGTCATCGGGTCTTCGTCGAATTGAAAGCTATCGACAGGCAAACCGCCAAATCCAACTTTCAATTTCGGGTCCATTAAGGTCGAGCTGGCAATGCCCGTTTCTCGCATCGCTTGAGACTGAGCAAAGTACTGTTTGCGATTTCCATCTTCGCTTAACGCTGTCTCAATCAGTGTATTGAGTTGCTGCGTCGAGCTTGCTTGGTCATGTGCTGAAATGTGTTGAGCATTTGAAGCTGACGCCGTGGTAGCCGCGAGCGTAGCACTTGAAAACAAGGCCATAGGCAAGGTAGCAGCAACCACTAAGCTCGTGTTCATGACAAACACAGAGGTTGTTGGTTTCATATTCACAATGAATGTCCATATCTAACGCTAATTAGCGCATAAAAAAGAATGGCTTATCAGATTTATCTAACTGATAGAGCTGTATTTTTAGATATAGATTTATGCGGAAGGTGGGCGTAGCAAAGATTGAGCGCGTGCGACTTTCTGGCCAATCGTGACCGATTGAAAACGAGCTAATGAAAAGGAAAGTTGATCAACGGCTTGAACAGCCTGAATTGGATAGGGACTTGCAGAACACATTGAGGCACAGCAATCGACACTCGAACAATGGTTACCCATCATCGAGCTACCATCTTCGCTCATTGAAGACATATCGCATTGAGCCATCAAAGCATGGGCACTCATGTTAGAGTCTTCAGCGTGTACTTCTTCACTCATCACATGACACCCCGCCATTGAATCATTAACCGAAGTATCGCTGTGGTAACAAGCCGACTTGCTCGACCCCATTTCCATCATCATTACTTCAGTCATCAAGGCTGAGGAGCTTGAGGCATAGCTAGACATCAACATCGCAATGATGCTGAAAACAATAATCCAAGTTTTTCGGAATGTGTTTGTCATAGTTTACCTTTGAATTTACAACGCAACTATAAACGTTCCCCTTAGGGTAAGGTCAATGTCATTGTGCCGATATTTACCTGACCGTTGAAAAAGTATTCATCCTCTCTTTCATCAAAACGAGATAATTCTTCGACTTTACAGTTTTTTTCTTTAAAAATTATCCAATTAGCTAGCGAAACCTCTATCTGTGTATTTTACTTAAAATAGTGCAACCACGATTCACGGATGAGAAAAATGGCTAACAAAAAAAACGTCGAAGCAAACAAGAAAAATACAGAAATCAAAAATAAGAAAAGTAACGAGCTAGAACAAAAGAAACCAACACAAAAAAAGAAGCTCAGACTGCATTCACACCTAAAAGTTAATATCCCACTTTTTCAATCACTCATGATGATACTGCCATCATTGGCTAAACACGCGTCTGCCCAGGGTGCAGACAGCTCGGGCGATACCGTAGATCAGCTACCCGTAAATAACGTGACAGAAAAAGATGTCAGCGACGACCATGGAAAAACAGACTCATCAGCGGTTACTCATCAAGAGGCTCAAAAGAGCGACAGCGACGTAAACTCGACCTTAAGTGCAAGCCACGATCCCCATGGCTCGAGCTCTAACTTGGTTCCTTCTCATCATTTATCGACACTTTCTCACCCGCAAGTCCATTACGTTCCTTCGGTATCTATCCCAACCATTTCTTCTGGAAGTAACAGCCAGCCAACTCATTCGAATGCACCTACGACGCCCGCTTTACCCGTTACTTTCATGCCAGAAGTCATAAAAGGTACCTACGGAGAGCTTCATGTAGATGCAAATGGTCAATACACATTTGTATTGAATCCAAATTCTCCTCAATACATCCTGTTAAACCAGCACCAACCAGGTACTGATCATTTTGCGTTACATCTATCTAACGGCTCGAGCATCATTGTTCAGATACCGGTAACAGGTAAGCAAGACACGCCAAATATTTCTGGAGACTTAACAGGTGTGGTAACAGAAGATCACAATATTGATTCACAAGGCTTGTTACATGCGAACGGCAAAATCGATGTCATAGACCCTGACCAAAATGAAAGTTCGGTTACGCCGGAAGTTATCTCAGGTAAATATGGTTCATTAACTATCGATGCTGATGGACATTGGCAGTATCAAGTTGATAACTCGCTCTCTAATGTTCAAGCTTTAACCGCAGCCACTTCACTGCATGAAAGTTTCACAATTCACACCAAAGATGGCACACCGCAAACGATCGATATGACGATTGGCGGAAACGACGACAATGCCGTAATTACGGGTGTGGATGCTGGCACGTTAACTGAAGATTTAACGACACAAGTTCAAGGGCAGCTTTCGGTAACGGACTCTGATCTTGGAGAGGACCACTTTCAAGCCTCACAAGTGACTAGTAATTTCGGTACGCTAAGCATCACCAAAGACGGTGCGTGGACATACAGTTTAGACAACAATAACCCAGTAGTTCAAAGACTTGGCCAAGGTTCAACTGCGACAGACATCGTCACTGTTCACTCAGCTGATGGCACAGCGCATCAAGTTATGGTTACGATTAATGGCACCAACGACCATGCGGTAATCACGAGTAGTACAGCAAATTCACCAAGTTCGTTTTTGGCTATCGGGAAAAGTAATGGCTCAAGCCAAGTTACTGAAGATAAAAACCTAACGGTTTCGGGCCAACTCAACATCACCGATATCGACTCAAAAGAGGCGCATTTTTCTAATTCCGACCTCAAGGGGACACTGGGTACTTTACACCTTAAAGACAATGGCGATTGGACCTATGACCTAGATAATAAAAAACCACAAGTTCAAGCTCTTGGTCAAGGTTCTGCGACAACAGACATCATAACCATCCACTCCGCCGACGGCACTCCTCATCAAATTACAATTACCGTTATCGGCACCAATGATAAAGCCGTGATAAGCGGAACAAGTGCTGGAGTGGTAACCGAAGAGTCCCAACTTCAGACATCGGGCACACTTGCGGTAACGGATGTGGATACTGGCGAGGCACACTTCTCTCACACCGATATCGTAGGCTCGTTTGGTACGCTTCATCTGACCGATACTGGTTCTTGGACGTACGATCTTGATAATAAAAACCCTGCCGTTCAAGCATTAGGTAAAGGAGCAACCGCTACCGACACCATCACGGTTCAATCTGCTGATGGCACAACACATCAAGTTACGATTACGGTGAATGGCACTAACGACGCCGCTACTGTCAGCAGTGCGACCGTCGCTATCGATGAAACCGACAAAGCAGTAACGACTTCAGGAACATTAACCAGCACCGATGTCGATAATCCGGATAATGCGTTCACTCCAGACTCCATTGCAGGCACAAATGGCGACCTCAACATTGATGCCAATGGTCACTGGGTATTCACCGCTAACAGCGCGTTTAATCAATTGAATGTCGGCGACAAGATCGAAGAGACCTTTACGGTATCGTCGGTTGATGGCACACCGTCAACCATCAAAGTGACGATTAACGGCACTAACGATGCAGCGACAGTCAGTACCGCAACAGTCAGTGTGGATGAGACTGATAAAGCGGTAACGACATCAGGCACGTTAACCAGTACCGATGTTGATAATCCTGATAACACATTTACGCCAGACTCCATTGTTGGAGCTAATGGCGACCTAACTATTGATGCTAATGGGCATTGGGTGTTCACCGCCAACAGTGCGTTTAATCAATTGAACGTCGGCGATAAAGTCGAAGAGACCTTCACTGTCTCGTCTATTGATGGCACAGCGTCAACGATCAAAGTGACAATTAATGGCACCAATGATAAAGCGACGGTCAGTACCGCAACGGTCAGTGTGGATGAAACTGACAAAGCGGTAACGACATCAGGAACGTTGACCAGTACTGACGTGGATAATCCAGATAATGCATTCACACCGGATTCTATTTCAGGCACCAACGGTGACCTGACTAT
>NZ_JBFRPK010000072.1:0-21778 GCF_041471965.1 Vibrio sp. 10N.261.51.A3 | reverse complement strand
GCGCGGAAGTGACTTCAACAAGTTTTACAGTTTTGGAAGATCAAATCCTAACAGTATCTTTAACCAACGGCGGGAACTTTGAATTATTAGACGTTACAGATTCGGCACAAGTTCATATTAATCACGCGCCGGAAATCACTGTGTCAGCGATCGACTTCACAGAAGACGATGGCGCAGCTGTGGGCGACGTAGCGGGCACGTACGTGACGTCTGACGAAGAAGGCGATGAGGTAACAGTTACCTTCACGCCAGGTAGCAATGTCAACGACCACTACACGTTAGATACGACAACGGGTCAGGTGAAACTGACGCAAGATGGTGTAGACGCCATCAATGCGGGTGAAGACTTAGATACCATCGATCTGACGGTGACTCAGACCAATGACAGCAGCCTGACAGGCACAGACAGCGATACCCCAGTGGTGACGGGCGTGAATGACGGCCCAACCATCGATGTGGTGGCAGAGGCAGCGTTCAATGAAAACGACGCGGCGGTAGATACCGTGGTGGCGACGTTCACGGCGTCGGATGAAGAAGACGGCACACCAAGTGTTGCCTTCACCCCGGGCACAAACACCGATGGTTACTACGCGATCAGCGGCACCGATGTGGTACTGACGCAAGCGGGTGTTGACGCGGTGAATGCAGGCGAGACACTGCCAGCGGTGAGCCTAACGGCGACCGATAGCGACAATGCGACGGCGGTTGACAGCGATACACCAACTTATAACTCTGTTGACGCTATAGATGATGGTTCGTTAAGCCAGGAATACACTGTTTCTGCCGATTTTACTGATGGTATTACGATTCCAACTGGAAGTGATGGCCAACCTCTGTTCTCGATTGAAGCCATCACTTATGACTCCGATGGTAATGAGACATCAGGGGCTATATCTGAATTAAGTGGCTTTGGAATTGGTGTCGCAGGCTCTATTAGGGATAGCGGACAAATTGCTGATCAGATTGAATATGATCCTGGATCTGACACCTCTGAAAAAATTAAATTTGAATTTAGTGAGCTAGCTAATAATGTCGATTTTAGCGTTTCACGACTTTTTGGTAGTGAAAATGAAGGAGAACAAGGTGCTTGGTCTGCATATTATAATGGAGAGCTTGTCGCTTCAGGAGTATTCAAAACGGATTCTGGCGCTTCTACGGGCGACTTTAACATCGACACCGGTGATATTGTATTTGATACGTTAGTCTTCGAAGCAGATTCGAATGGTGTACGAGTTGGGGATTCTTCTGATTATGTCTTATCTTCAATTAGCGTTACCGGAATAGATCTAGGTGATGGTGCGATCATTGCTGATGAAGACGACGGCGTCTCTGTGACCGACGCTAATGCAGGACTTCTTGCAAACGATATCGATGATCAAAATGATACCTTTTCATTGACCGCTGTAAATGGCCAAACGATTACTAATGGTTCAGTTGTTACTCTTCCAAGTGGCGCATTGCTTACTATTTATGCCGATGGGACTTACGACTATGACACCAACGACGTCTATGATTACTTGCAAGCTGGGGAACTAACTACTGAGAGCTTCACATATACAATTACAGATGAACATGGCGCAACAGATACTGCGACAGCAAATATTAATATTATTGGTAGTAATGACGCTCCTAGCGGAAATCCAGATACCGCAACTCTCGAAGAAGGTAGCACAGTCACCTTTACTCCTGATCAGTTGTTAGTTAATGATGTTGATAACGATGACACGAATTTGGCTGTTCTTTCGCTAGCAAGTGACTCGTCTGGTACAAATGAGGTTGATATATCCTCTCCAGGTTCGACGTTCTTTACAAGTTTAGGTGGGACGGTAACTATAAATGATGATGGTTCATTTAGTTATCAAGCTCCTCAAGGCCAGGATCATACTCAAGGCGTAGCAATAACTGATTCCATTTATTATTTAGTTACTGATGGCAAAGGAAACTCCAATTGGACTGAGATCGAAATCGCGGTTACGGATAGTGGACCGACTGCAGTTGACGACTTTGATAGTGTTGGCTTTGGCGGTTTCGGCTTCGGTAACTTGATCTCTGGTGAAAACGACGGTTCAGGTAAGGATGACTTAGGTAGTGATATTACGAAAGTAACCAGTATTACTTTCGATGGCCAGAAATACAATGAATGGAACAATAACGGTGAGATCGTCATTGACACAGGTACGGCTATTGCTACGTTTAATCAAGACGGCAGCTATAGCTACCAATCAACTCAAGCTGAAGGTCAAGTGAAGTCGTTTTCAACAAACGACATGCTTAATAATAATGGTATTGAGCTGTATGCTTATAACGATTATCAACAAGTTGATGTTACTAACCTAAACAGTAACTCTGCCAGTGTAGTCGAGATCAACAGTAAGGTTGGTATCTACTACGCCAACTCCGAAGGAAACGGCGATCAAATACGTTATGACGAGGCATTGGTTACTAAGTTTAGCGGCGAGGTTTCTGTCGCTAACTTTACTTTGAATGGCGTTGCTGACAGTGAAGAAGTGTTCTGGAAGGCATACGACAATCAGGGTTCGCTAGTTGATAGTGGTACTATAAGTAGTAACGACTTAACTATTGCTTCTGATAGTGGTTTTGAAACTGTGGTGCTTTATACAGGTACTACCAATAACTTTATGGTAGAGAGTGTTGAGGTTCAATACGGCGTAGGCTCGGCTAATCAAGATACGTTCCAATACGAGTTGACTGATGCTGATGGTAGTGAGTCTTCAGCTCAATTGACAGTTACACAAGACTCATTACCAGTAGCTAAAGATAATAGCGAAGAGGTATATGAAGCTGGTCTTGAATCGGGTACTGATGCTAATAGTGACGCAAGTACTGTGACCGGCAATATCCTTGACAATGATAGTGGCGTTAGTAGTTCTACGTTAATTAGTGCAGTTAACGGTCAGGCACCAGTAAATGGAATCGTGGTTGTTACTACATCTTACGGTACGTTGACTGTATATA
This sequence comes from Vibrio sp. 10N.261.51.A3, assembly GCF_041471965.1. Lineage (NCBI taxonomy): Bacteria > Pseudomonadati > Pseudomonadota > Gammaproteobacteria > Vibrionales > Vibrionaceae > Vibrio > Vibrio sp. 10N.261.51.A3. The sequence goes on along the minus strand of NZ_JBFRPK010000072.1, from coordinate 18,802 downwards.
CTGATGATTCTAATGGCTTCCGTTCAGGGGACTTTGAATATGAATTAACTAACACATCAATCGGTGATGATGTTGTAGATAGTTTTAGTTACACAATATCAAATAGCGTTGGTGTTACGGATAGTGCGCAGCTTAATATTAATATCGTTGATGATGTGCCTATTGTCAGTGACGTTGAACGCAACTTAACGACCACATCAGACCCTATAACAACAAATTTGACTTTTGCTCTCGACTTGTCAGGTAGTATGGACTATTCAGCTGGTAATGGGAAAAGCTACCTAGAAACGGCAATTGAAGCCTTGACGGCTCTCGTTAGCGAAGTTGATGATACCGGTGATGTCAATGTTCAAATAGTTACTTTCTCAGGTAATAATATAGTCAATTCTGGTTGGCTATCAGACGATGTCGCTCAGGTGGTTACGTATCTTGAATCCTTGCAAGCTAACGGTGGAACACGATATAGCGATGCACTAGAAAAAGTAATGGACAGTGGTGATTTACCAACTTCTGATCAGAGTTTTGTGTACTTTATTTCAGATGGTGAGCCTAATAATGGGTTTAGCGTGGGTTCAACTCTTCAAAACAGTTGGAATAGCTACTTAGAATCATCAAACTATGATATTTCTTTTGCTATAGGTATCGGCAACGCACCACTAGATGAGCTAACGCCTATCGCGCATTCTCCTGATCCTGACGATGATGATAGCAATTATGCTGTTGTGGTTGATGATGCTGATGATTTGACCAATACAGTTTTAGAGTATTTTGACAACAACAGTATTAGTGGTGACGTTAAGTTGTTTGACACTGAAGGCGGTATTTTAGAAGGAGCTGACGGTGTATCAATAACATCGATTGTCATCGACGGTATCACTTATGAGTATGATGTGAGTTCACCTGAAATTACAGTTTCAACCGCGTTAGGCGGGGAGTTTAGGATTAATTTCGATTCCGGTGAATATTATTACAGTATTGTCGTTGACCGAAATGTATTAAACGAGAGTGAAGTTATTCAAGTGCAGGTTGAAGATGGGGATGGAGATCAGGACTCTCTAAAATTAACGCTTAATATCGATTACTATGCGACCGTCGATGCGAACGTAAATAATATTATTACTAATTTGAACAGTGACTCTCCATTGTCTATTGATACTGATTATCTTACGCACTCAGACGCAATAACTTCAGATACGATTGTTTCTAGTGTCGAAAGCTCTGAGGCTACAGTTACTCTAAATGAGGAAGCTGTTATTTTAGAAAATGCTGAAAGTGGTGATGAGTTCAGTTATGTGATTGATGGAAATGGCGTTTCAGATAGCGCTGATGTTGAAGTGAATTTTGTCGACAGTTCTGTTTTATCAGGAACACAAGCTGATGATATTATTATAGGTAAGCCGACTGATAGATTAGTTGAGTTGGCAACCGTTACTGCAACCGTTCGTTCCGGTGATACTTACAATACCGCTAATCAATACGGATTCGTATTGTCTAGCTTGGCTGCTAGTTTGTCCGTAATGCAAATTAGTATTGACTTGAGTAGTATCGACAACAATGCTAACTGGGATATCAGTGATAGCCTAAACCCTTTATACCAAACAGAGTCAAAAGGCATCGAGCAAACTGATAATATTTGGGATGCGATGGACTCGGATTCTTCAGTACTGATTGCTAATTTTGTTGATGGTGATTTTACAAGCGATGATGAGTTTTGGTTCACATTCGATACTGACAATTTTGGTAGAGATCAAGGCAGTAGCTTTATAGGTGCATCTTTTGAAGTGGTTTTGAATGATGGCTCAGTATTAAATGGTACGTATGAATCAGATAATAACGGTGGAGCGATTGCTGTAATTGATAACCATACAAACAAACTCTATGGGGAAGGTGGTGATGATGTCTTGGTTGCAGATAATGGTAATGATCTTCTTGATGGTGGAGAGGGTGATGATCTATTAATTGGTGGGTTAGGTGATGACATCTTGACTGGTGGCAGCGGTGATGATTTGTTCCAGTGGGTTGACCAGCCGTTCCAAGGCGATATTGATACAATAACCGACTTTGCTTTAGGCCAAGATCACTTAGATATATCGCAGTTATTGCCAACGGAAAATTCAATGTCAGATTTACTTGACCATATCACGATTGAAAAAGTCGATAATGGTGGCGGGGATAAGGATTTAGTGATTACTATCTCTGAAGATGCGAGCAACAGCGGTCAAACACAAACAATTGTACTCGACAATACGGGAAATCAATTTGACTCAGTGAATGCCCAAGGCGATGGCAGCGTGATTAGTAGCGACTTAAGTAACTTGGTTAATCAACTCTTCGTGAATTTACCAGAACAATAACAAAAAGGGCCGAAAGGCCCTTTTTTAATAGATCTTGTTTGCTATAAAAGCTAGATTCTAAAGCACTAAGATTAAAGAACCTTACAAGCAAAACCTTTCAGGTAGAAACCTTCTGGGTAGGCTGTGTCTGTTAGGTGGTCGGCTGCTTGTTCGAAGCGTTCTACGAACTTAACAGTGCGGCCTGCATCTAATGCTGCATCTGCGATGATTTTTTGGAACAAATCAGTACCCATTAAGCCAGAGCAAGAGTAGGTCAGTAGAGTGCCACCTGGTTTCAGGATTTGCATCGCAAGCATGTTAACGTCTTTGTAGCCGTTAGCACCTGAAGTTAAGTTATTCTTGCTTGAAACAAACTTTGGTGGATCCATGATCACTACGTCAAACTTAGTGCCTTGGTCACGGTATTCACGAAGCAGTTTGAAGACATCAGCATTTAGGAATACAGCGCGCTTTTTCGAGATATCAAACTCATTAAGTTCAGCGTTGAATTTAGCTGTATCAAGAGCTAGTTGAGATACGTCAGCGTTGATAACACGCTTCGCGTCGCCTTTAAGCGCGTAAAGGCCAAAACCACCTGTGTATGAGAAGCAGTTAAGGACATCTTTTCCTTTAACGTACTTCATAGATTCTTTGCGGCTATCACGTTGGTCCATGTAGAAGCCTGTTTTGTGGCCTTCCATAATGTTCACGCTGATTTTAACGCCATTTTCTTCAATCACGATAGATTTTGGTGGCTCTTCACCATGAAGAACGCCGACAACTTGTTCTAGGCCTTCTTTCTTACGAACTGCCACGTCTGAACGCTCGTAGATGTTGCAGTCAGGGAAGCACTCGATTAACGCTTCAACCAATACGCTTTTGTTAAACTCAGCGCCAGCACTTAGCAGTTGGCAAACAAGAAAGTCTTGGTATTTGTCGATTGTGATACCTGGTAAGCCATCAGACTCTGCGGCCGTTAGGCGGTAGCCCGTTAGACCATCACGTTCGATAATGTCTTCTCGTAAAGACTGTGCGTCTTGAATTCGTTTTACGAAGAACGCCTTGTTGATCTCTTCTTTTTCAAATGTCCAAACACGAGCTCGAATTTGAGATTCTGGTGAGTAAGCCGCTTTTGCAAGCCACTGACCATTTTGAGCATATACGTCTACAGTTTCACCTTGTTTTGGTTCGCCTTCGACCTTATCGATACCGCGTGAAAATACCCAAGGGTGTTTGCGGCGTAGTGATTTATCTCGGCCTTTAGCTAGATGAATTGAAGGAGTCATAATTTACTCTGTTTGTTGAATTTGAAGGAGGGGTATTGTCGGGGAAGTGCAGGTGAAAAGCAAATAAGAAAGGGCTGCAGAAGCAGCCCTAGTAATGATTAATCAACACATTGTGGTGGATATCAGTATTAAGCTTTAAGACCTGTCAGCAAACCTTCCATCGTATCGCTTTGTTTACGAAGTTGGTCAACATTGGAATTACTCTTACTGATCATCTCGCAGATACTGTCTGACTGATGACGAATCTCTTCAACACTTTGTGCAATGTTGTCAGCGACTACGCCTTGTTCTTCAGCCGCGGTAGCAATTTGAGTGCTGCTATCTGAAATAGACTGGTTCTTTTCCGCTAATGAACCGATCTCGACGTTCACTTCTGACATCAGTGTTTGGCCTTCGTTAGCATTGTTCACCGTGACTTCCATCAGCTTGGTCAGTGATTGACTGTTACGTTGTAATGATTCAATCATGCTTTGGATTTCAACCGTTGCTTGCTGAGTACGACCGGCAAGGGCACGAACTTCATCGGCAACAACAGCAAATCCACGACCTTGTTCGCCAGCACGTGCGGCTTCGATAGCGGCGTTCAACGCCAACAGATTAGTCTGTTCAGAAATACCGTTGATGGTTGTGACTACTTCATCGATCTGCGCTGGCATCCAGCTCTTCTACTGCTTGTGAAGCGGATTGGATCTCTTGAGATAGGCTAGAGATAGACTCCAATGTATTTGAAACCTTGACTTGACCGCTCTGAGCAACGCCGCGAGCGTCCATCGTTTGTGAGCTAGACGCATGAGCAAGGGTAGCGACTTCGCGAATGGTAGCTGCCATTTGTTCCGTTGCACTTGCCAAGCTATTCAGGTGTTCCTGTTGGTTACCTGAGATGTCTGAACTTTGTTGTGTAGACTGGTTCAAGTCCGAGCTGATTTGCTGCATGAGAGCGACAGACTCTTGGATTGATAGAACCATGTTTTGTTCACGTTCAGCGACTTTATCGATTGTAATCGCGATTTCACTGAACTCGTCACGAACTAAGAAGTAGTTCATGCGGCAAGTTAAGTCGCCATTCGCTAGGGTGTTCAGAGCTTTGTTCATTGAGAACATCGCGCCGCCAATGAAGGTCATAATGTAGTAAACACCTAGTGCAATAAGCGTTAAGGTTACAGCGATGATAGAAACCTGAGTCGTCGATAGAGCAGACCAAAGGTTTTGGTCATGGTTGGCAACTAGGCTGAACGCACCATTCATTACTGAAACAGAACCAGCACCGTAGCCTAAAGAGATGGTTTCAGAACTGCTGACAAGCTGAGTTACTTGATCTTTAGTGAGTTGACCCGCTTCGATAAGCCCTTTCATCAAGAGCATTTCTTCTTGATAAAGGTGAGCAAGTAAAGAGTCCGCGGCACTATCTAAAACGAGAGTTAATATAACCAGGGCGAGAAGAGGCAATAAGAAGAGTAGATAGAACTTTTCTTGGATTTTTAGGTGAATGAGATATTTGTCAATCCAACGAAATGGGATTTCTTTCATAATCGTTATACTCGAAGTAAGTCCACCAATAAGCGGTGAATGAATAGAAACTCGACTATATCATTCATATAATTTATGAGGCAACGTTATGGAAAGTTCACAATATATTTTTGTCGTGTCAGGCGTAGTTCAATGTGTTGGGTTCCGTTACCACACCAGTAGGCAGGCGCAAGCTATGGGTCTCTCAGGTTATGCAAAGAACTTAAATGATGGTCGAGTTGAAGTGTTAGTTGTCGGAGAGAGTCAACAAATAGAGAAGTTACATGCTTGGCTCTATATTGGCCCTTCGAGCGCAACAGTAGACAACGTTGTGATGCATCAAGTTAAAGATAGTGAGCGCCAGGACGTACGCATAGGGGCGTTTAAAATACTGTAGTTGTAGCACTACAGTATTTTATATTGAACGTAACTTAATGACCTAAAGCGGGTTAGGTTTTACAAGCACTTTGCTGGTTTAGGTAAACCGGCGAGCTTGGTCGCTTGTTTTGCAGGGCCTTTTTTGAATAACTTGAAAAGGTACTTACTATTGCCTTTTTCTGGGCCGTGAGCTTTTTCCATTGCTTTAACGAGCATGCGAACCGCTGGTGAGGTGTTGAACTCTTCGTAAAAGCTCCTTACAAAATGTACGACTTCTAAGTGTGCATCTGTAAGTTCAATCGCCTCGTCTTGAGCAAGAATTTCAATCATGCCTTCTTCCCATTGCGTGTAATCCAATAGGTAGCCTTGAGCGTCGGTTTCGATTTGCTTGCCGTTATATTCAAACATGTTTAATCCAGAATCCAATTAACTATGCGGATAGGGTACATGACCAAGTTTGTCTTTCTCAACAGAAATTGTAGCTATCCAATGAAATATCGTACTTATAGATACAAAAAAGCCCAAGAGGTAGGCTCTTGGGCTAGATATTCTTCAATGATGGGAACGATTAGTCGTCGCTGCCCATGATGCCTAGGATGCTTAGTAGGCTGATGAAGATGTTGTAGATCGATACGTACAAGCTGATCGTTGCAGAGATGTAGTTTGTTTCACCGCCACGAATGATGTTTTGCGTTGTAAGCAAGATAACACCAGTCGAGAACAGGATGAACATACCACTCATTGCCAATGATAGTAGAGGCATTTGTAGGAAGATGTTTGCAACCATACCTACAAGTAGTACTACGAAACCAGCTAATAGCATGCCATTAAGGAACGACAGGTCACGCTTAGTTGTTAGTGCGTAAGCTGATGCGCCCATAAACGCCAGTGCTGTACCGCCAAGTGCAGTTAGGATGACATCACCCATGCCTGCGCCAACGTACATGTTTAAGATTGGACCGATGGTGTAGCCTAAGAAACCTGTAAATAGGAATGTGAAGACTAGACCCATGCTGTTGTCACGGTTCTTTTCTGTTAGGAAAAGTAGGCCGTAGAAGCCAACTAGCATGATAATAAGACCCGGGCGAGGAAGGTTCATCGCCATGGATACGCCTGCTACAACAGCAGACCAAAGTAGTGTCATAGACAGTAATGCGTAGGTGTTACGCAACACTTTATTGGTTTGCAGAGCACTTTCTTGAGATGCTGTGCGTGAAAACATAGGGCTGTTCATAATCTTCCTCGTAAGGTGACTTCAATAGTTATTAGTACATTTATGGGGGTGAAAGTTCGAAAAATCAAGTCTCTCATTCCTCTTGTATACGTAAAATAATAATCAAAATAGTCGGTTAAGTGTTTCTGAAGGTGTAACAAAGTATTTCTTAAAGTGCAGTTAAGGTTCGTTGTTCAATTTTAATCGCACTGAATCGCTGTTTATAATCTTGAAAAACTAATTATAACACTGAAAACAAAGAGGCGACCTAAGCCGCCTCTGTAGTTTATGCATCATAACATATTAGTGGTGTAAGATTTGGCTTAAGAAGTTCTGCGTTCTGTCTGATTGTGGGTTTTCAAAGAAATCGACAGGGTTGTTCTCTTCTATGATTTCACCGGCATCCATGAAGATAACGCGATCCGCGACCTCTTTAGCAAAGCCCATCTCGTGCGTTACACAAAGCATCGTCATGCCTTCTTCTGCAAGCTCAACCATTACGTCTAACACCTCACGAACCATTTCTGGATCGAGCGCCGACGTTGGCTCATCAAACAGCATCACTTGAGGGTTCATACACAAAGAGCGAGCGATAGCTACACGCTGCTGTTGACCACCTGAAAGCTGACCTGGGAACTTGTCCGCTTGCTCAGGGATTTTTACGCGCTCTAGGTACTTCATTGCAATCGCTTCGGCTTCTTCTTTTGGCATCTTTTTGACCCAGATTGGAGCCAGAGTACAGTTCTCTAATACCGTCAGATGTGGAAACAGATTGAAGTGTTGGAAACACATGCCGACATCTCTACGCACGGCTTCGATGTTCTTTAGGTCTTCCGTTAATTCATTACCTGAAACGAAGATATGACCTTTTTGGTGCTCTTCTAATCGGTTGATGCAGCGGATCATCGTTGATTTACCAGAGCCTGAAGGGCCACAGATAACGATTTTCTCGCCTTTTTTAACTTCTAAATTGATGTTCTTAAGTACGTGGAATTCACCGTACCACTTGTTCATGTCTTTCAACTCGATCATAAGACCTTGAGAGTTGTTTTCTGTCTGCTGCGTCATAATACGTCCTTGATCTTGTTAATTATCGTTTGTGACCGGTGTGAAGTCTGTTTTCTAGCCATATCGAATATCTCGACATGCCAAAACAAAACACCCAGAACACTAACGCGACAAATACATAACTTTCTGTTGAATACCCAAGCCATTCAGGGTCGGTATTCGCGGCTTGGCCAATTCCTAGTACATCAAACATACCAATAATCAAAACAAGACTGGTATCTTTAAACAAACCAATGAAGGTGTTCACAATTGAAGGAATCGTGATTTTAAGAGCTTGAGGTAGAATGATAAGCCCAGTCTTTTTCCAGTAGCTTAACCCCAGAGCATCAGCTGCTTCGTATTGGCCTTTTGGTATTGCTTGTAGACCACCTCGAATTACTTCGGCCATGTAGGCTGCACTGAATAGAACTACCCCTACAAGTGCTCGAATGAGCTTATCGGTTTCTGTCCCTTCTGATAAAAAGAGTGGCAGCATTACTGAAGCCATGAATAGAACTGTAATGAGCGGTACGCCACGCCAAATTTCGATGTATACGGTACACATACTGCGAATGATCGGCATCTCTGAGCGACGCCCAAGAGCAAGTGCAACACCAATAGGGAGTGACACTACAATACCAACAAGTGCGATGACCAGTGTAACCAATAGGCCGCCCCATTTATGGGTATCAACAACTTCTAACCCAAAGACGCCACCGTATAGCAAGCCGGCAATGATAAATGGGTAGATGTTGACGAAGAACAACCAAATCCACGTACGTTTAGGTGTTTTTTCATAAGCCAGTAAGGCTACAAAAATGGCCAACGTTGCGTAGAAGAGGCGAGGTCGCCACAGCTCAGCTTCTGGGTAGAAGCCATACATGAATTGATCCCAACGAACGCTGATAAAAACCCAACAAGCGCCTTCGCTAGTACAGGCATCGCGTGTGGTTCCTATCCAGTCGGCACTGATGAATGCCCAATCCGCTATTGCCCATAATAGGGTGAAAGCAAAGTAAGCAAGAATCACAGTGACGACGCTGTTAATAGGTCCATTAAATAGATTTTTTCTTAACCAACCGACTGGCCCAACGGTATTCGCTGGAGGCGGAAGATCAGGTTGAAATTGATGTGTACTCATCTTATCTCTCCACCAACGCTACTTTGCGGTTGTATATGTTCATTAGAGCGGACGTTAATAGGCTCAAGGTTAGGTAGACGCCCATTGTCATCGCGATTACTTCGATAGCTTGTCCAGTTTGGTTAAGTGTTGTTCCTGCAAATACAGAGACAAGATCAGGATAACCAATGGCCATCGCAAGTGATGAGTTTTTGGTCAGGTTTAGATACTGACTGGTTAGTGGTGGGATAATGATTCTTAATGCTTGTGGAATAATGACAAGCTTTAGAGTTCTAGAACGTGGGATGCCTAGAGACATCGCAGCCTCAGTTTGCCCATGGTTTACCGCGTTAATACCTGAACGAACAATCTCAGCAATGAACGCTGCTGTATAGATACTTAAAGCGAGCATCAATGCAGCAAGCTCAGGGATTATAGTAACACCACCCTTGAAGTTAAACCCTTTCAACACAGGGTAATCTGCAGAGATAGGCATGCCCATAACAAAGTAAGTTATCAACGGTAAGCCTAAAATCAACGCAGCTGCAATTCGCAACATCGGTGTTTGTTGGCCGGTCAGTTTCTGTCTGTTCTTAGCCCAGATGTTGATAATAAACGTAGCGATAATACCGACAATCAATGATGCGATGACAATGCTACTGCCTTGCTCAAAGACTGGAGCAGGGAAGTACAACCCGCGTACGTTCAAGAAAATTGCTTCACCTAGACTCATACTTTGACGAGCAGAAGGCAAGGCTTGTAGAACGGCGAAATACCAGAAAAAGATTTGTAATAGCAGAGGGATATTTCGGAATATCTCAATGTAGACAGCTGCAAATCGGCTAACTAGCCAGTTTGAAGAGAGTCTAGCGATACCCATACTAAAGCCCAGCACTGTCGCTAGCATGATGCCGAGTACTGAAACCAAAGCGGTATTGAGAAGACCGATAAAGAATGTACGACCGTATGAGAAGGTCTCGTCGTATTCAATCAGTGTTAAGCCGATACCAAAACCAGCTTCTTGGGAGAGAAAATCAAAACCAGTGGTGATACCACGGGAATCTAAGTTTGTGAGTGCATTATTTACAATCGTGTAAAAGAAAGCACAAAGCGCCCCGACGGCGATAATTTGGAAAATGATGGAGCGAAAAGTGGGGTTGTAAAATAAGTTGGCACTTTTGGGCTGTGGCTTTGCCTGAGCTGGAGAAATAGTTTCATTAGGTTTCATACTACTATAACCTCAAATCCATTTAATAAATAGGGCGGAAAACTCCGCCCTAATTGATGCTTGAAAATTTATTAACGGATTGGTGGAGCGTACATAAAGCCGCCCGCATTCCATAATGCATTTACACCACGAGAGATTTGAAGTGGAGAACCTGTACCAACAGTACGCTCAAAACTCTCACCGTAGTTACCAACTTGCTTAATTACTTGGTAACCCCAGTCGTCGCGAATGCCAAGGCCTTTACCTTTAGGACCGTCTACACCAAGAATACGTTTGATGTTTGGATCTTTTGACTTAAGCATTTCGTCTGCATTTTTAGAAGAGATGCCGTATTCTTCCGCGTTAATCATTGCTGAAAGTGTCCACTTAGCAACGTTAAACCATTGATCATCATCTTGACGAACAACAGGGCCTAGAGGCTCTTTAGAGATGATTTCAGGAAGTACTTCTGCAGATTTAGGATCAGCTAGGTTTAGGCGAAGTGCGTATAGACCAGATTGGTCAGTTGTTAGTACGTCACAACGACCTGCGTCGAAACCTTTCGATGTTTGTGCTGCCGTATCGAATACCACTGGCTTGTAAGACATGCCACTGTTACGGAAGTAGTCGGCTAGGTTAAGTTCAGTTGTTGTACCTGATTGAACACATACAGAAGCGCCATCAAGCTCTTGAGCACTTGTTAGGCCAAGTTCTTTCTTAACCATGAAGCCTTGACCATCGTAGTAGTTAACGCCTACGAAGTTCAGACCTAGAGCAGTGTCACGATGTAATGTCCATGTTGTGTTACGAGATAGTACGTCGATTTCGCCAGATTGAAGCGCAGTAAAACGCTCTTTTGCTGTTAGAGGTACATACTTAACTTTAGTCTTGTCACCGAGTACAGCCGCTGCAAGAGCTTGACAATACTCAACATCAATTCCTTCCCATTCACCTTTTGAGTTAGGGTTAGAGAACCCTGGAAGACCGGTACTTACACCACAAGTTAGAAAACCTTGAGATGTGACTTTGTCCAGAGTGCTTTCTGCCGCTGATGCCGATGTTGCCATCATCGCAGTTGATGCAGCTACTACTGAAGCAAGAAGTGTTAGTTTATTTGTCATTTGTATCCTTCCTTGTTAACCAGGTGACACCTGATACTCGTGCTCGTTTGAGTTTCTCTTATGTGTTGCGTTTTCTATGACCTTGTTATTCAAATTAAACGAGTTGCATTTTGCAAATGAAACTGTGTGCGATTTAAACAACTGTTTATAAGGTTAGGAAAGGATCCGTAGTTTCACAAATGTATAATTTAAAAAGAATTTTGAATGAAATCACAAATCCGAACACAATTAGAATGACTAAATGTTAAGTGAATGTAAATAGTGCAACGGTTCACACTGTTGGTGCAACGAGATTTAGATTTTTATATTGATAATCGACTAGATAAATATTCTGAATCAACATCACAATGATGAAATATTAAACTTAAGAAATGTTGAAATTTGGTCAATAAATATTTTTATTACACTTCGATAGTTATGAATATGCTCCAAATTTGGTAGCATGGCTGAATAGTTATTGAAGTAGTCTCAAGGAAGAACATGCGTTATTTCCCAATGTTTTTGGATGTAGAAAATAAGCCAATCTTAGTGGTTGGTGGGGGTGAGGTTGCTTGCCGTAAAGTCGATAGCTTACTACGAGCGGGAGCGGATGTGACTTTGGTGTCTCCCAAGGTAGCGCCTTACTTAAAGCAGCTTGTGGACGAGAACAAGCTTCACTGGGTTCAAAACTTTTACTCGTCACAGATCATATCGAAAAATTACTTGCAGGTTTGGGCCACAACAGACAACCCAAGCTTGAATCACCAAGTGTATAATGATGCGAAAAAACTGGGCATTTTAGTCAATGTGGTTGACGATCTTCCTTACTGCGACTTCATCACACCTTCGATGATAAATCGCGGCAGAATCCAAATTGCCATCTCTAGTGGCGGGGCATCACCTGTTTTAGTAAGAAATATCAGAGAAAAACTCGAAACGGTATTGCCACAAAACATAGGTTTGATAGCAGACTTCGGTGCATCAAAACGCAATTCAATCAAAGAGTCATTCCCAACCGTCGACGAGCGTCGTAAATTTTGGGAGCGTTTCTTGTCATCCAGCTTTATCGAGCAGGTGAATGACAGAGAGCAGTTAGAGTCTTACTACCAGCAAGCGCTAACCGAAGGCATTGATAGCGAAGGGCAGGTCACTTGGATTGAATTCGAGCAAGATGTCGAGCTGCTGTCTATGAAGGCTTTACGTTTGATGCAGGAGGCAGAGCTCGTACTTTCACCGAGCGATTGTCCATTTGAATTTATCGACCTGTGCCGCCGAGATGCAGAAAGAGAGAGCTACGCCAACAGCGGAGAGCTATCAACAAAGCTTGAGCAAGCAAGAGCAGAGAAATTACGAGTGTGTGTGTTTATTCCACCAGAAAGCGTAGAGTTTAATCTGTTGGTCGGCAAAGATCTAAAATTGTCAGCAGCCCAAGTACTCAGTTGAGGTAATTGCTTCTAGTTGAAATGAGAGCTTTCTGGTTGTTTGAAATCGGCTAGAGGCTCGGAATAAAACTAAAGCTGGACCAGATAAATAAAAAGCCACTTCAAAAGAAGTGGCTTTTTGCTATTTCAAACACGACATTGTGCTGATGAATGAGCAACCCAAATAGGCGGTCACTCAAACTCAAAAATTAGTCGCGGAAGTTGTCAAACTGGAAAGGTTGACCAAGTTCACCGCCGCGAACTAGAGCCATAACAGCTTGTAGGTCATCACGCTTCTTACCAGTAACACGAACTTTGTCGCCTTGGATAGAAGCTTGAACTTTAACTTTGTTGTCTTTGATTAGCTTAACGATCTTCTTAGCGACATCAGTTTCAATGCCTTGCTTAAAGATAACCGTTTGGTGCCAAGTGCGACCTGTTTGGTCTGCCGCTTTCGCTTCCATCGCGTTAGGATCAACATTACGCTTCGTTAGGTTGCTGCGAAGGATATCGCGCATTTGCTTCAGTTGAAAATCGTCTTGAGCAGTCAATTTTACTGATTCATCTTTGTAATCAAAGCTTGCGTCAACGCCGCGGAAATCGAAACGAGTCGATAGTTCACGGTTTGCGTTGTCTACTGCGTTACGCAGTTCTACTGCTTCTACTTCAGAGATAATGTCAAATGATGGCATTGTGTTGTTTCCTTAAGCTAAGTTTCTATCTTTAATTGCTGTTGCAAGCATGTCTAGCATTGTTGCAGTATCTTCCCAGCTTAGGCATGGGTCAGTAATCGACTTGCCATATTCTAGGTTGTTAATGTCTGTCATTGGCTGGTTGCCTTCAATAATGAAGCTCTCTGCCATAATGCCTGCAATTTGGTTCTTGTTAGATTTAATTTGCTCACAAATGTCTTGTGCAACTTCTAACTGCTTACGGTGTTGCTTCTGACAGTTAGCGTGGCTAAAGTCTACAACCAAACGTTGAGGTAGATCGAATTCAGCCAGTTGCTTACATGCAGTATCTACAGATTCAGCGTCGAAGTTAGGGCCTTTATCACCACCACGTAGAATAACGTGACCGTATGGGTTGCCAGAAGTACGGTAAACCGTCATGCGGCCGTTCTTATCTGGAGAGTAGAAGTAGTGTGAAGCATGTGCTGCACGAATTGCATCGATAGCAATCTTGATGTTGCCGTTGGTCGCGTTCTTGAAGCCAACAGGGCAAGACAGTGCAGAAGCCATTTCACGGTGAATCTGAGATTCAGTTGTACGAGCGCCAATCGCACCCCAAGTGATAAGGTCTGCAATGTACTGACCTGTGATCATATCAAGGAATTCAGTCGCGGTAGCGAGGCCAAGCTTGTTGATATCTAGCAGAAGCTTACGAGCTTTGTTCAAGCCTGTTTCAAGTGCGTATGAACCATCAAGGTTAGGATCTGTAATCAAACCCTTCCAACCTACAACAGTACGAGGCTTCTCGAAGTAGGTTCTCATTACAACGAACAGTTCATCTTTGTACTGGTCTTGAATTTTGCTTAGGCGCTCAGCGTAATCAAGTGCCGCATCTGTATCGTGAACAGAGCATGGGCCTACGATAACTAATAGGCGGTTATCACGACCAGTTAGGATATCTTCGATTTGGCGGCGAGAATTTTTAATGCGCTCAGCAACGTCGTCAGTAATAGGGTGTGCATTGCCTAGTTCGGCAGGAGTTGGCATAGGACCCAGAGCTTGGGTTCTCAACTCATCAGTTTTTAATGGCATGTGATAGCTTTTTTATTCTATTGCGGAGTGGTTAAGATAACGGAATTGAACAGAGGAATAAACTCTATTGAGTCAAAGTTATCTCAGTTATTGCTAATATTCTTATTTTTATCAGCAGGCCAGCGTCAAATAAGGGATTTTCACTTGTATTAACAGGCAGCTATCGGTATTTTCGTTTGAACACAACATAAAAATGCTGGAGCAGCAATGACTCAAGAAAATCAAAGCACTTTGCACCCAGAACTCGTCTTAGGTGATGTGCTGCCTTCTTACAACGATAATAATAATTCTAACCACTTATACGTTTCATTATCAGAATTAGTGATGGATCGTGTCTTCTACCACCCAAGTATCGAGAGTCACTTAGATACTTTGACTGATATTGAAAAAACGTCTTTAGAAGCGATCCTTGGCGATAAAACAGTCGATGAGCATTTTGTTTCGACCTTAGTGATTGCCATTCAAGCTGCCGTTCAGCCAAATCACACTTCTGTTCGTATCGCATTAAGCAGTGCAGACAGCTATGGATTCCGTTCGCTGCTTGGCGGGAACTGTGAAGCAGAAGAGATTAACCCTGCACTAGGTGTTCGTGGCGTTGCTCGTTACGCGACACCAGAATACAGCAAGGCTTTCGCTTTAGAATGTCAGGTTATTAAGGCATTACGTGAGCAGGGCATCAACGTTGAAGTAGTTGTGCCTTACGTTCGTGCGTTAAGCGATGCCGCTAAGATTATTGACCTGCTTGCCGAGCAAGGGTTACCACGCGGCCTTAACGGTTTGAAAGTACTGTTCTCGTGCGATGTGCCGTCTGCAGTGCTACTGAGCGAACGTTTACTGCATTACTTCGATGGTGTAGTGGTAAACGTTGATAGCTTAGCGTCTTTCACTTTAGGCGTAGACAAACACAATGAAGCTCAGCAGCACGCTTTTGATCCACAAAACGAAGCGGTTATTACCTTGTTGGATATGATTGTTAAAGCAACCCTGAACGCGAAGAAGCCAGTGCTGCTAGTAACTCAAGGCTTAGTGGATTACCCACGTCTACAAGGTTACATAGCTGATCTTGAATGCGTAGAAACGGTCGTGACTGCGTAAATCGATTAGCTTGCCTGATAAGCCGACTTAAGGCGCTAATGCTTTGAGAATTAAAGAGATATCATTGTGCGATGATATCTCTTTTTTGTAACATTTTTTTGACATCTCTATCGCTAATCGATTAACTGGTCTGATGACTGATTTGACTAGGTAATCCGAATGTTGACCCCTCTACAAAAAGCAAATTTCTACTTAAGCATGTTTGGCTTTTTCAAAGTCCCACTTATCTGGTTGTGCCGACCAAAACTACTCGCGTTGGACAACCAACATGTTGAAGTGAAAATCCCGCTTAGAAGGCGTACTAAGAATCACCTTAACAGTATGTACTTTGGCGTTTTGGCTGTAGGTGCGGATGTTGCGGGTGGGTTTCTTGCGATGAGCAAATCTCAGCAGCAAGGTGAAAAGATCTCGTTGGCTTTTAAAGAGGTGACGGGTAACTTTTTGAAGCGCCCTGAAGGTGATGTGCATTTCACTTGTAACGACGGTGAGCTGATCAACACTATGCTGGCAGAAACCATGTCGACCGGAGAACGGGTCAATCAACCCGTAACCATTATCGCGACTTGCCCATCTTTACATGGTGACGAGCCGATGGCGGAGTTCACGCTTACGCTTTCAATTAAGAAAGTCCCTTCAAGAAAATAGCGATTAAATAATAGATTTTGGTTTAGAAGTCATGGGTAACGTTGAAGAGATAAAACAACGGTATGTGAATGGTTTCCACATACCGTTATAGAGAACTTTATAACGGCTCTATGACTCTTGAGTGATCTGCTCAATATCAACTATTTTTGAACGGTTCATAACGATCTTCCAACGGTAGTAGGTTGGTTCGTTATCATGGTTGTTCTCTTTAATGATCAGGTTGAGAAGATGACGCTTTTCTACTGATTCGCGGCTCACTTGTCCTTCATTCAAGCGGTAGATCTTGTTTGAGCCTTTATCCATCAACCGTGTCAGCGCTCTTAGGCTGATCGATAACGTTTCACGAGTCTCCTCATAACCACTCATAAAGGTCGATGTCGACATCTCAGTATGAGAGCGGTAATGCAAGATTTGCTCTTCACGTTGTACCACACGCTTTTTACGGATCGACTGAATGCGATCTGCAAGCTTAGAAAAATTTGCGTAGTCCAACCATTCCAGTTTATGGCCTACTGACTTGTTGGTCGTTGGATCATAGTAACGACGCTTCCATTTTGGCTTGCCTTTACGCAGCCAGCGCCAAAGGATGTCTCTCAAGTCATCTTTAAAGATCTCACGCAGTGCGTAAATGAAAGACATTGCCACGATGAAAGAGGCGGTAATCTCACCAAGAAAGTCACGAGCCAAGATCACAGTAGTGGTCACGACAACCATCACCAAACCGGTCGCGATGCCTTTCACGGCACGCTTAACGTTCTTACCCATCGACGTTGTCTTTTCTTTAAGCACGATAGGGTGTTCAATCAAACGACGCAGCAAACGCATCTTGTTACTCAAGCGGGTAACGTCTTCTCGAACTCTTGCTGAGTTGTAGCGGTTCAGTTTACGGTGCGCGGTCTCTTTATCACAAAGCGTTAAGAGTCGTTCTTTAATCGTTGAATACTCACTACCTCGTGGCATGTGTGAAACTAGCGATAGGAACTTTTGCTCGGTATACCAAGATAGGTAGTTATCGATATTAGCGTAGTAGCGCTTGAGATTTTCTTCGTAAGGGATGCTTCGGCGTAGCTTCTTCAAGATATCTAAAGCCAATTCAATGACTTCATCTACTTCATCAGCCGTTACGTCGTCACTATCAGTTTTATTTAAGCTGCTGACTGCTTTATCTAACGCGATAACATATTGGTAGGCAAACAGACTCAAACTGACACGATACTGTGTTGTAGATAAGCGTCCACGTTTTGCCAAGCGACTGTGTACCAAAGGTAAAAGTGTTTTGTCACTATAGTAGGCACGTTTTTGAGTGATTGAGCTGTAGAAAAAGGCACTTTCAGAAAGCACTTCAGGAGTCAGTCCAAGTTCACCGGGAATGAATAGATAAACGTCCATGTCGAGCTTTTTGGTCTTAGCCATGGCATGGTTAATTTTAAGTGTTATCGCATCTTGTTTATCAACGGTGATCAACGATGTCTCCTAGAATGTAAAAATATGAATGAAACTAGCGAAAGCATATCAGAGATCACGTATAATCTCCGCCAAATTTAAAGTAGAGACAACCTTGATGATTAATATTGGTCAAATAAACAACTTAGAAGTAGTAAAACAAGCAGACTTCGGTGTATTCCTTGACGCGAGCGACTATGGAACCGTGTTGCTGCCGAAACGATTTACTCCTGAAGGTGTTGAAATTGGTCAAAAGCTAGATGTTTTCTTATACATAGATTCTGACAACCAGATCGCTGCAACGACTGAAAAACCAATAGCTCAAGTAGGCCAGTTTGGTTTGATGACGGTTGAAGGTGTTAACAGCACTGGTGCATTCATGAGCTGGGGCGTGAAAGGTAAAGACCTTCTTGTTCCTTTCAGCGAGCAGCGTGGCCGTTTAAACGAAGGTCAGTCAATCTTAGTATATGTGTATATCGATAAAGCATCGAGCCGTATCGTTGGTACAACGAAGTTCAACAAATGGTTAGACAACACGCCTGCGACTTATAAGCAAAATGAGCAAGTCGATCTCATTATCGCTGAGCGCAGCCAGTTAGGTTACAAAGCGATCGTGAACGGTGAACACTGGGGTATGATTTTCCCATCTGACATCATCGGTAAGCTGTTCATTGGTAAAACACTAAAAGGCTACATTAAAAACGTTCGTGAAGAAGACGGTAAGATTGATTTGTCTCTTCAGAAGGTTGGTGTGGCTAAGATGGATGACCTAAGCATTAAGGTTCTTGACCTGCTTGAGAAGAAAGGCGGTTACCTGCCTTTGAATGATAAGTCTTCTCCTGAAGTTATTTTCTCTGCATTCAGAACCAGCAAAGGTACGTTCAAGAAGACAATTGGTGGTCTATACAAATCTGGCAAGATCACTATCGACAAAGAAGGTATCAGCTTAGTTAAGTAAGCGAGCCTGTCGGTCAAAAAAAAGCCCAAACCTTCCTGTTTGGGCTTAGGGGAAAGGGCTCCGAAGAGCCTACGCTAATCGTTTTAATCTTTTGACTGTTAGATTGAAGTCTGGTTTAGATTCTCTAAAGTGCGATTTTTCTTTTTGGAAATAGTGACTTGAATTGATATTTATATAATTAGCTGTTGATTTACAAGCGCTCGCACACTGACTTATATGGCCGATAGAATAGAAAAAGCCCAAACAATTAACGTTGTTTGGGCTTTTTGTTGTGCGCCGAGCATGGC
>NZ_JBFRPK010000071.1:0-67073 GCF_041471965.1 Vibrio sp. 10N.261.51.A3 | reverse complement strand
CTAATTTAGGCAACAACGCCAGCGTAAAGCGTTGATCTTCGAGTATGTTGGCTTGATTGGTGTGTTTGTCGGTTATGGTTTGGTGCAAAGCGCGGAATGGGCGGCGGCACTTTACGTGATCGATCACCTGTTCTTTGCATTGGCGCTGGCGATCAAAACTTACTTCCAGAAAATCGCAGACCCGGCAGACATGGCATCAACTGCTGGTGTCTCTTTCACCATCAATCATATTGCAGCGGTCGTTATTCCAGTGGTGTTTGGTGTGATTTGGTTGTCTTCTCCTGCAACGGTTTTCTATATTGGTGCAGTGATGGCCGTGGTTTCTCTAGCGCTATCTTTAAACATTCCGAAGAAACCTGAAGAGGGCAACGAAGTGCGAATGTTTAGCTGGCGCTAATGTTGGTCTCGATATTATGAAATAAGCAAAAAGCTCCAATAGTGATATTGGAGCTTTTTGTTTATGTGGGATATGTATATCTAATCCGCAAAATAGGTTTCACGCGGATCAGTTTCTTACGGTTTTTAATTCGGTACGCAGCTTGAAGATTCCCTTTGGTGCTTTGGTTAGCAGGATGCCGCAAAGTAGAGGAATCATCATTACAAGTGACTGTTCAGATAGAACCTCACCATTGATGTAACAAGAGATCAGTAGTGCAACCACAGGGAAAATTAGGAAGCAGATAGATGCTTGGAAAGGTGTCGAAACCTGACCTAATTTAAAGTAAGCAACAATGCCGCCAACACTCGCCACAAAGCCTAGGTAAACCACAGCAGAGATTGAGTCCCAAGTGAAAGATTCAATATTCACGTTTTCACCTATAGCTGATACAGCAAATAAGAATAGAGCTGCAATTAGGCTCGGTACAGCGTTGTAGGTTAGTACTTCAATACCTTTGCAGTGCTTTTGAACTAACACATACATCACTGCGTGAATCGCAACAGCAAGGCCTAAGCAAACCGTGCCAATTAGGTAGTCATCGCCACCCATCTGCATTTCATTACCAAGGATTAAACATAGGCTCACAACAGCGGTAATCAAACCGAATATTTGGTGCTTCGCCAGTCGTAGACCTAAGAATAAGCCAGACATCAACATCACAGCCACAGGCATGTTGGCGAAGATGATCGACGCTAAACCTGAAGAGATGTATTGCTCGCCATAGATCATCAACGTAAACGGAATCGCGAAATACATCAGCGCAACAATAAGCAGCCATTGGCGCTTACCTTTAGGGAACAGCAGTGGTTGGTTGAAGACTTTCGCTAATACCGCAAGCAGAGGTGCTGCAAGTAAAAAGCGCAACGCAGTAGCAAAAATAGGTGGGATAGAATGCAATGCTACTTCCATAGCGAACCAAGTGGTTCCCCAAATTAAGCAAACAGAGACAAAAAGCAAAATAGTTAGCGACTTCGAATTCATGGTGACTACTCATTAATAATTATTTTAAATCATAGGCTTGTAGCGCCTTAATGACGTGGCACAGTATAGAAAGGTAGTCGGAGAAAAGTTTTGTCTTTTTATCTCTAATTTGAGTTTTTTGTGGAAATTAAATCTCTAGTATGATTATTTTATAGAAAATAAATTCGCTTTAGATAGTTAAAGTAAAGTCATTGTTCTTTGTGAGGTTTAATTTAACTTAAGGAATGGTCAACTCAACGAGTATGGCTGTTGGGTTATTGCTGTTAGCGTAGCAACAAAAAACGCGCCCTCAATGAGGCGCGTTTTTGAACAATACGTTTAAGAGGCTGCGTCTACTGCGTAACAGGCTTAACTTGTTTGGACTGTCTTACTGCCAGAATAAGTTGCGGTAGTAGTGACATCACGATCATGCCGGTCATTAGTGAGTATTGTACTGCAGTGAATGATTCACCCATCAACACC
This sequence comes from Vibrio sp. 10N.261.51.A3, assembly GCF_041471965.1. Taxonomy (NCBI): domain Bacteria; kingdom Pseudomonadati; phylum Pseudomonadota; class Gammaproteobacteria; order Vibrionales; family Vibrionaceae; genus Vibrio; species Vibrio sp. 10N.261.51.A3. The sequence continues at coordinate 65,191 of NZ_JBFRPK010000071.1, read as the reverse complement.
ATACCGGTCACGATGCCAGCTACTGGGTTTGCGATGCCACCGAAGGTGAAATCAACCACCGACATACGCTGTAGCAACCACACATACATGCCGTAACCCAGCGCTGTGTTTAGCCCAATAACCCATACGAGTCCCATAGCATTACGAGTATCGAAATGAGTCACGGCATTAACATAAGGCTGCGGATCGATGAATGCATGAACGCCAGACGCGACAGACAAAATCGTACCGCCCAGAATCAGTTGCCATGTTAATACCTTCCACCAGTGCATGCGGTTACCCAGTGACTTGGTAATACTGCTGCCGATGACAATACACATGATTGCGGCGAACATGGCACCTAAACCGATTGGATTCAAAGCGATTTGGCTTGGGTTAAACAATATCCACGCTAAGGTGATCAAGCCAATACCAGACAGGGCTTGAATCAAATGCGGGCGCTGCTTTTTCACTACCCAATGGAAGATCATCGCGAACACAGGCACAGAGATCATACCCACGCCAGAAATCGCTGAAGGCAGCGTTAGTGCCATCACGAAGATCAGGCCAAAGAAGGTCGCAATATTGATAAGACCCAATGTGAAAATGATCTGCCACTCGCCGTTTTTAGGCAGTGTCGGCTTTACTGCTAGCAATAACAAACCAGCAGGTAACGCACGCAAAGCACCTAATAATAATGGTGGCCACTCCTGTAGCGTAAATTGCGTCACTGCATAGGTTGTTCCCCAAAAGAACGCGGGGATCATTGCTAATAATATGTTCATTTAAAATATCTTTACGTTAAGATAACTATTGTGTGAACTGTATACTGAGAACTAGTGGTTGTAAAGTATCTTTATGTTAAACTAGTTTGAAGTAAACAAGACTAATCACGGAGCTAGATTGCAAATGGATGCTATCGACCGCGTTGTAGAGCAATGGGCAAAGGAAAAGCCCGAATTAGAAACTGAGCCTATGGCAATGATGGGCCGGATTATGCGTATTGCCAAGTATATGGAGACGCAAGTTGCCGAGCTTCATAAAAAATACGACATGAAGCTGGGTGAGTTTGATGTGCTGGCGACGTTGCGACGTTCTGGGAAGCCTTACCGACTGACGCCATCTGAACTGATTGGATCCATGATGCTGACATCTGGCGCGATGACCAATCGCCTTGATAAGCTAGAAGCCAAAGGGCTGATCAGTCGTGAACACAGCAAAGAAGACAGACGCAGCGTGAGTGTCCAGTTAACTAAAGATGGTCTTATTCTGATTGACCAAATGATGACTGAACATGTCGAAATGCAGAAAAAACTGGTTAAATCATTGTCTGCGAGTCAGAAGAAGAACACCAACCAACTTCTGAAAACATGGTTGAGCGCGTACGAGTAGTTTTTCTGATCTTCCTTTAGATTCAATAAAAAAACCGAAGCCTAATCGCTTCGGTTTTTTGTTCCTGTCTAAGAACTTCAAGTACAGCGAATTGGCGAGTTAAGCTTGGATCATCTCGTCACTGAATAGCTCAGCACAACCTATACCATTAATGGCGCAGCTCTCATCGATGTCTGAGATGTCACCGCTGACGCCAATAGCACCAAGTACCGTTTTATCCTTATCTCGAATCAGTAGGCCCCCTGGTACTGGCACCATGTTTCCGTGTGCGAGCACGTTTACGGCGGAGATGAATGCTGGTCGGTTGTCAGCATCTTGGGCGAGTTTTCTAGAGGAACAACCCAGTGCGAGTGCCCCCCACGCTTTAGCAATCGCGATGTCTGGTCGCATCATGCTAGAGCCGTCTTGACGTTGCAGAGAAATCAGTTTGCCACCGCTGTCTAAGACGGCGACCGTCAAAGGCTCAGTGTGGATCTTGTTTCCTGCTTGTAAGGTGCCATCAATGATGGTTAACGCTTGTTGTAGAGTCAAACTTCCCATGTTATCTCCTAGTTTTTCAAGGGGCCGTGTACCAAGCTAAGTAAGCCAATAATGACTCTTGTTGGTGAGCATCATTGACTGATCCAGTTCGGTACAAGAGTCCTAACTGGACTCTTGTAACAGCCCATAGCTGGGTAAAGTTAGGAAGGCAGCGAACTCATCGGCTGTAGAAAGTTGATAGAAAAGATCGGCTGTCTCTTCAAATCGACCTGCTGAATAGCGCGAGTCTCCGACTTCATGTTTTATGGTGTCTAGCTCTTGGTAAAGCCAAGAGTGGAATAGTGATTTGGTAAAGGTTTGGCCATCATCGAGTGTTACTCCGTGGTGGATCCATTGCCAGATATTGGCTCTCGAGATCTCAGCGGTGGCGGCATCTTCCATAAGGCCGTAGATAGGTACACAGCCGTAGCCTTGGATCCAAGCCTCAATGTAATACAGCGCAATTCGGATATTCTTACGCACACCCGCTTCGTCGCGGCTGCCTTCACAAGGTTTTAGCAACGAGTCTGCATTGATCACATGCTCTGGGCTTTGGAAATCCATTTGGTTTACTTTGCCATCGAGGTGCTTATCAAAGATCGACATTGCCAAATCAACCAGTGCAGGGTGCGCGACCCATGTGCCATCGTGTCCGTTTTGAGATTCTCTCTGCTTATCTTCGATAACCTTGGCGGTTACACGCGCCATCTCTTGCGGATCTTTCGCTGGAATAAAGGCTGACATGCCACCCATCGCCAGTGCGCCACGAGCGTGACAAGTGCGAACCAACAGTTGGCTATAGGCGTTGAGGAATTCTTGATCCATGCCGATGCCGTGACGATCTGGCAGGATACGATCTTGATGGTTCTTCAGCGTTTTGATGTAGCTGAAGATGTAATCCCAACGACCACAGTTCATTGCCACGATGTGATCGCGCATTGCATACAAGATCTCTTCCATCTGGAACACGGCTGGTAGCGTTTCGATCAATACTGTCGCGCGAATAGTGCCTTTGGGTACTTGGAAGTAGTTTTCGGTGAAGCTGAAAATATCGTCCCACCACTGTGCTTCTTCCATGCTCTCAAGTTTGGGAATGTAGTAGTAAACCCCTAAACCTTGTTGTGCACGTGATTGATAGTTGTGGAAAAAGTACAAAGCGAAGTCCATCAAGCAACCGCCGATAGGCTGATTGTTGAATTGGATGGATTGCTCAGGAAGGTGGATCCCTCGTGGGCGTGCGATAAGCAGTGCAGGATCGTCGTTTAATTGGTAACGCTTCTGCTTCTTTTCATCGAAGTAACTAATGGTGCCAAGGTTGGCATCTCTTAGGTTGATTTGCCCTTCGACCATATTGGCCCAAGTAGGAGAAGACGCATCTTCAAAGCAGCACATGAAGACTTTCGCGCCTGAGTTTAGCGCGTTGATCACCATCTTTCTTTCGATAGGCCCGGTGATCTCTACTCGGCGATCGAGTAGCTCTGGTGGCGGTGTCGCCACTTTCCACTCTTTATTCTGGCGAATGGAAATGGTGTCTTTTCTAAAATTGGGTAACTCACCCTCGTCATATTGAGCTTGTTTTACGTCGCGGTCACTTAGCAGGGTATGACGGCGATCTCCAAACTTATTGACGAGAGCTTCTAAGAATTTTAATGCATCTTTAGACAAGATCTCTTTGTACTCGGAGTTGTCCATATTCCCGAGTACCTGCATACATTGTACTTCTTCTCTCTCTTTTACGTCATTCATCATTGTTGTCTCCTTTAAACAATACGATGCCACTTTGTATACAAAATGCTCTTTTTAAGGATATTTATATTGTAGAAATTGTAAACAAGCAAACGGTATTTAACATTTATTTATCATTTGATCTTTTTGTAATTTATTTTTACGTAAAGATATTTTATGTAAAGCAATGAATTGTAAGCTTTTCAGGATGAGTGCGTACTTAATGTGATGGGTTGATGTAACGAAATTGTTTCATTCTGGGGTTGATAAATAGCGAGGATGGTTCATAGTACACAAAAGTTAGTTTAATTGTATACAATCTGAACTGGAGGTTCGAATGGCAATTATGAAAGCGATTGAAGCAGCGGTAGAAGTGCTTAAACGTGAAGGTGTAGACATCGCATTTGGTGTTCCCGGCGCAGCGATAAACCCTATGTATGCGGCTATGAAAAAGCTCGGAGGAATCGACCACGTCTTAGCTCGTCACGTAGAGGGTGCATCCCATATGGCTGAAGGGTACACGCGTACTAATCAAGGCAATATAGGTGTGTGTATTGGTACTTCTGGTCCTGCGGGAACGGACATGATCACGGGTCTTTATTCTGCGTCTGCTGATTCGATTCCAATTCTATGTATCACAGGCCAAGCGCCACGTGCTCGTCTTCACAAAGAAGACTTCCAAGCGGTCGACATTGAATCTATCGCTAAACCAGTGACTAAGTGGGCGACTACGGTGCTGGAACCTGCACAAGTGCCACGCGCATTTCAAAAAGCCTTTCATTTAATGCGTTCGGGTCGCCCGGGTCCAATCCTGATTGATCTACCGATTGATGTTCAGCTGGCTGAGATTGAATTTGATATCGATACTTATGAACCGCTAGAACCTTATAAGCCACAAGCGACACGCGCGCAGGTTGAGAAAGCATTAACCATGATGTCTCAATCGGAAAAACCGCTGATTGTATCCGGTGGTGGCGTGATTAACGCTGGCGCATCTGAATTGTTGCAACAGTTTGCCGAGATCACTGGTGTTCCTGTGATTCCAACCTTAATGGGTTGGGGATCGATCCCGGATGATCATGACTTAATGGCGGGCATGGTAGGGCTACAAACTTCCCACCGTTATGGTAACGAAACCATGCTCAACTCTGACTTTGTGTTTGGTGTCGGTAACCGATGGGCAAACCGTCATACCGGCTCTGTCGATGTTTACACCGAAGGCCGAAAGTTTGTACATGTGGACATTGAACCAACTCAAATCGGCCGCGTGTTCTGTCCAGATTTAGGTATTGTCTCTGATGCGAAAGCAGCACTAGAGCTAATGGTTGAAGTGGCGCAAGAGTGGCGTGATGCTGGCAAATTGCCGAACCGAAATGCTTGGGCAAGCGAGTGTCAGGAACGCAAATCGACCATGCTGCGTAAAACCAATTTCGATGAAGCACCAATGAAACCGATGCGTGTTTATGAAGAGATGAACAAGGCATTTGGCCGTGACACTTGCTATGTGAGCACCATTGGTTTGTCGCAAATTGCCGCTGCTCAATTCCTACATGTTTATAAGCCTCGTAACTGGATCAACTGTGGTCAAGCAGGTCCACTAGGTTGGACTACACCCGCTGCATTAGGCGTACGAGCGGCCGATCCAGATCGCGATATTGTCGCTATCTCTGGTGATTATGATTTCCAATTCATGATTGAAGAGCTGGCGGTAGGTGCGCAGTTCAACTTGCCATACATTCATGTGTTGGTGAACAACTCATACCTAGGATTGATTCGCCAAGCGCAGCGCCAATTTGATATCGATTATTGTGTACAACTGGCGTTTGATAACCAGAATGCGCCAGAGCTTGAAGGCTACGGTGTTGACCATGTCGCGGTTGTTGAAGGTTTAGGTTGTAAGGCAATTCGAGTTCGTGAACCAGAGCAAATTGCCGCTGCGTTTGAGCAAGCAAAAGAGCTGATGAACAAGCACAAAGTACCGGTTGTTGTTGAGCTGATTCTTGAGCGAGTAACCAACATTGCGATGGGCGTTGAGATCAATGCAATTAACGAATTTGAACCGCTTGCCGAAAGCCGCGACGATGCTCCAACGGCGCTGGCGTACAAGTAATCATTAAGTAATGTGTATCCGTAGAGCTGAGGTTTAGCTCTACGGAAAGTCTCCAATAGAGCGAGGCTTTACTACAAATAACCAGATTTTTACAGATAAAGAATAAGGACAGAGTCATGGCAAAATTTGCAGCAAACTTGTCAATGTTATTCACGGAAGTTGATTTTATGGATCGCTTTGAAGCTGCCGCAGAAGCGGGCTTTCAAGGTGTGGAGTATCTTTTCCCTTATGCCTTTGATGCTCAGGCAATCAAAGCAAAGCTCGACGCTAATAACCTAGAGCAAGTGCTATTTAACTTGCCTGCGGGTGATTGGGACGCTGGCGACCGTGGTATCGCGGTCGACCCAGCAAGAGTTGAAGAATTTCAAGCGGGTGTACCTAAAGCCATCGCTTACGCAAAAGCACTCGGTTGTACTCAAGTGAATTGCTTGGCGGGGATTGTTCCGCAAGGTGTGACCCAACAAGACGCGCAATCGGCATTTGTGATTAACCTGCATTACGCGGCGAACGCGCTAGCAGCAGAAGGCATTAGCTTAGTGATAGAGGCGATCAATACCCGTGATATTCCGGGCTTCTTCTTGAACACGACTGAGCAAGCCAAAGCGATCATCAAAGAGGTAGGGAGCGATAACCTTTCTATCCAATACGATATTTATCACATGCAAATTATGGAAGGCGATCTTACGCCGACCATGCAGCAGAACATTGGTCAAATCGCACACGTGCAATTGGCGGATAATCCAGGTCGACACGAACCGGGTACCGGAGAAATCAATTACCCATTCGTGCTTAATTATCTTGATGAGCTTGGCTATCAAGGCTGGGTGGGCTGCGAATACAAACCTAAAACGACAACGACAGAAGGCCTTGGTTGGCTGCACCAGTACCGTTAATTGCGTCTGGTAACCCTCAAACGTTAAGGAGAACAACATGTCTAAAATTGCATTTATCGGAACTGGCATCATGGGTAAACCTATGGCGAGTAACCTTCAAAAAGCAGGTCACGATTTGATTCTGTCGGATCACTTTAATGCAGCACCTGCCGATCTTGTGGCAGCGGGTGCAACGGTCTGTCATTCACCCGCGGAAGCGGCTGAAGCAGCAGATATCATTATCTTAATGGTGCCGAATACCCCTCAAGTAGAAGACGTCCTGTTTGGTGACAATGGCGTCGAGCAAGGCCTTACCGCCGGTGGCGCTGCTGGAAAACTGGTTATCGATATGAGTTCAATCTCACCAATCGCAACCAAAGCGATTGCAGCGCGAATCAATGAAGGTGGTGCTTCATACCTTGATGCACCGGTATCAGGTGGCGAAGTAGGCGCTATTAATGCAGCGCTGACTATCATGGTTGGTGGTGAGCAAGACGCCTTTGACAAAGCACGTCCGCTATTTGAAATCATGGGTAAGAATATTACGCTGGTGGGCGACAACGGTGCGGGTCAAACCTGTAAGGTGGCGAACCAGATCATTGTTGCTCTGAATATCGAAGCCGTGTCTGAGGCGCTAGTCTTTGCTTCAAAAGCCGGTGCCGATCCAGCACGCGTACGTCAGGCTTTATTGGGCGGCTTTGCTAACTCTAAGATCTTGGAAGTACACGGCGAGCGCATGGTTGAAGGCACATTTGACCCTGGCTTTAGAATCTCACTTCACCAGAAAGACCTGAATCTTGCGCTAACGGGCGCACAAGAATTAGGGGTCGCGCTGCCGAATACGGCGAATGCTCAGGAGTTGTTTGGCGAGTGTGCCGAAATGGGCGGTGAAGGTTGGGACCACTCTGCGCTTATTCAAGCGATAGAGAAACGTTCTGACCACTCGATTCGTTAATCTAGTTAACGGTTTGTCCGTTTAGTGGTTAATCAATCAACCGATTATCCGTTAATTAATTAGGGCTGCTATCGATTCGTAGCCCAACAGTTTGTTTATAAATCGCGTAGTTTCGTCTCCTTTTATACGCGTTCCTGATACGAGGCAGAGGTTGAAGTTGTTCCTTTCCAACTTGATCTTAGCAGGCACCCTTTGGCCTTGTATCGGGGTTCTTTTTTTCTCCGTCAACTAAGGAGTGGCTGATGGACATTGATGCTAAGCAGTTTCTGCAAACCCTTTTCTCAAGTGCTGTTAATCAGGCGCTACCTAAAAATCACATCGAACCTTTTCTTCCTCAAGACATTTTCTATCGCTCTGCTAATCAAGCCGGGCGTACTGTGGTGATAGGAGCAGGTAAAGCGGCCGCGTCAATGGCAGCAGAGCTTGAAGCGGTTTGGCAGGCAAAAAAACAACAAGATCTCGCACTGCGTGATCTTGAAGGTTTAGTTGTGACCCGCTACGAACACACCGCCCCTTGCGAACATATCGAAGTGATTGAAGCTGCGCACCCCGTGCCAGATGCGATGGGCTTAGAAGTGAGCCAACGTATGCTGCAATTGGTGAGTGGCTTGAGCGCTGACGACACGGTTATTTGTCTATTGTCGGGTGGAGGTTCCGCTTTGCTAAGTCTGCCCGGTGGCGACATCAGCTTGGCAGAGAAGCAACAAATCAATAAGGCGTTGCTTAAATCAGGCGCCGCCATTGATGAGATGAATTGTGTTCGCAAACATCTATCTTCGATAAAAGGGGGGCGACTAGCAAAAGCCGCGTATCCTGCAAGGGTTGTGTCACTGGCGATTTCAGATGTGCCGGGCGATGACATTAGTGTGATTGCCTCTGGCCCAACCGTACCCGACACCACCACGCGTTTTGATGCGATGGCAATTTTAGAACGTTACCAAATAGAAACACCACGCTCGGCATTTGAATGGTTAAATAATCCAGAGTCAGAAACCGTTAAGCCAGATGACGTCTGTTGGAAGAACGCTGAGCACCATATTATCGCCACCCCTATGTCGGCATTGGAATCCGCTGCAGCAGAAGCTGAAGGCTTAGGTATTCCGGCTTATGTGTTGAGTGATTGTATAGAGGGAGAGGCACGAGATGTCGCCAAGGTTCACGCTGCGCTGGCTAAGCAAGTGGCCAATCACAAGCACCCATTTGAGACGCCTTGCGTGATACTTTCCGGCGGCGAAACCACAGTAACCGTTAAAGGCAATGGTCGCGGTGGGCGTAACTGTGAGTTCTTGTTGAGCCTATATAATGAGCTTAAAGGCCAAGACAATATCTTCGCATTGGCTGCCGATACCGACGGGATTGATGGCGTGGAAGACAATGCGGGCGCATGGATAACCCCTCAAACATGGCAACAAGGTTCGAGCCTGTCGCTTAAAGCGCAAGACTACCTCGATGCCAACAACAGCTACGATTTCTTCAAGCAAGTCGATGTGCTTCTTATCACGGGGCCGACGCTGACTAACGTGAATGACTTCAGAGCGATATTGATTCTTTAACTTGAACAGTTCAAAAACACGGTATGGAATGGTCGCTTCTTAACAAATAGAGCGGCCATTTTATTGTTATCAATGCGGTGACCTTGAGTTCTGAGATTATCTTCTGGACTAATGAAGCACGTTGATTACTATGATTTTAGTAACGAGCTGTAAAGGATGCAATATGTCTAGGATCAGACAAAAGAATCAAGATTTAATCATCGAAGTCGCGTGTGAACAATTCGCCACTCATGGTTATGCCGCAACAAAAATGGCTGATATCGCAAAAGCGGCCGACATTCCCAAACCCAACGTATTCTACTATTTCAGCTCTAAAGATAAGCTCTACAATGCCGTTCTAGAAACCGTCACTCAGCCTTTACTTGAAGCATCTTGTCCGATTGAAGAGCTCAGCGATCCTGTTGAAGCCTTGTCCCAATATATTCAAACCAAACTGATCATTTCTCGCGACCATCCACATGCCTCTAAAGTGTTTGCCAATGAAGTGATGTCTGGCGCGAAAGTGCTACCAAAAGAGATTGGTGACGAGCTGTATAAGCAATCCCAGATGATTCTTGATAAGTTCTCGACATGGTCAGCGCAAGGTCTAATGGACGACGTTCCTGTACACCACCTGATGTTCACCATCTGGGCGGCAACTCAAACCTACGCCGATTTTGGCTGGCAGATTTGCAGCGTGATGCAGAAAGATCAGCTCGATGATAAAGACTATGAAGATGCCGCTGAGTTCATCACGCAGCTAGTGATTAAAGGGTGTGGTGTGAAAAGCTGACGTTATTTGAATGTTTTTTGGGTCTGCGATTGCAGGCCTTTTTTGTTTGTGCATGTGAGTGAGCATATGTGCAAAGCTACTTTTGTGACCCGTTGTGCAATAACTCATTTATCTTGAATTCGGTTCGATTAGGTATGCCATTTTATTTAAATGACAGGTTATAGTATCGCGAAAACTGGCGGCACTTACTCTTCTGAAAAGCGAAAAGCTGGAAACTTATAGATGAAGCCGCTAACAATATTACACGCACAACATTAAGGTTTAGCAATGACGCTTAAAAGCTTGGCATGCACCATCAGCGCAGTTCTGCTTGCAGGTTGCGGTTCAACGGTCGCGACGCAAACATACAACGCCGATCTGATCATCACCAACGGGCAGGTTCTCACCATCAATTCAGAAATGGATGTGATTGAAGATGGTGTTGTGGTAGTGAAAAACGACCAGATTATCGCAGTGGGCAACGAGGATTTGATCACTCAATATCGCGCTGAAAAGGTGATTGATGCTCAAGACGGAATCGTTATGCCGGGCATGGTGAATGCACACAACCATTTACCTATGATCGCGTTCCGCGGCTTAGGAGAAGAGGGCATCTCGAATCGCTTATTCGCTTACTTCTTCCCTCTAGAAGCCGAAAAGCTAAGCCGTGAACTGATTTACAACGCAACTAAGCTTGGCTCTATCGAATTGGCACAAAGCGGTGTGACCACTTACGCCGATATGTATTACCACATGGATGAAATGGCCAAGGCGACCAAAGAAGTTGGCTTGCGCGCCGTGTTGGGCGAAACCGTGATTAAGTTTCCAGTGGTCGATGCTAAAGAACCTTACGGTGGGATTGAGTATGCCAAAGGCTTTATTGAGCAGTACAAAAGCGACGAGTTAATCACACCTGCTTATGCACCACACGCGGTGTACACAGTGAGTAAAGATAAGCTGCAAGAAATCAACAAGCTGTCTGCTCAATACGATGTGCCGGTGCTGATTCACGTTGCTGAATTCCCGAATGAAGAAAAGCGCATCAAAGACGAAACCAAAGCGACATCGCCAGTTGAATACATGGATGAAATCGGTGTGCTAGACGAGCGCGTAGTGATTGCTCACGGTATCCACCTTTCAGAAAACGACCAAAAGCTACTGAAACAAGCTGACGCGGGTATCTCATACAACCCAATGGCGAACGCTAAAGGCGCGACAGGCATTGCACCTGCTTGGGAGATGTACCGTGCCGACATGCGCATTGGCTTAGGAACTGACGGCCCAATGAGCTCAAACCAAGTCGATATCATGCGTACTCTAAGTTACGCAGCTAACATGCAGCGCTTAAAGCATTCAGACCGCACCATTATGATCCCTGAGCAAGTGATTGAAATGGCAACCTTAGGTGGCGCGAAAGCCCTACACATGGAAGACCAAATTGGTTCTCTGGAAGTGGGTAAAAAAGCGGACATCGTGATTGTAGAAACACAATCAGCGAACATGATGCCAAGTTACGACCCATACGCGACATTGGTTTACCAAGCGAACCCAAGCAACATCGACACCACTATCGTTAACGGCCAAATCGTGATGGAAAACCGAGTGATGCAGACGGTTCAACTGGATGAAATCCGCCAAAGCGTCGATGAGTTTGAAACAGATATCAAAGCCTTTGCCAAAGAGCTTTCTAAGAAGGCGATTAAGTCGAAGAGCTTGATGGATTAAGATGTAAATCGGTTTCTAAAAATCGAACTGAATGAACAAGGCCGACATCACGTCGGCCTTTTTTCGCTTTTCTAGTTAGAGAGTATTTAATTATTCATCGCCAGTTTACCTAGCTTCATTGCAGCTGCATGGTGGCGGTGCATTAGTTGTTCCATGTCTACGCCAATCACAGCGCCATCGTTCACTCGCCACTTACCTGCAACCATCACTTTATCCGCTTGTTGAGCACCACAAAGTAGTAATGCGGCCAGTGGGTCGTGGCTGCCAGAAAAACGAATATCATCGAGCTTGAACATCGCGATATCGGCTTGTTTGCCAACCTCTAGTGTACCAATGTCGGTTCTGCCCATTGCCGCGGCAGAACCGGATGTCGCCCAGCGCAATGCATCAAAGTGTGAAACGTTGGCGGAACCATATTGCAGGCGTTGTAGATACATCGCCATGCGCACTTCGGCAATCATATTAGAGCCGTCGTTTGAGGCCGAACCATCCACACCTAGCCCGACTTTTACGCCTGCTGCTTCTAGATCGTTGTTTTTACAAATACCGGAAGCCAACATCATATTGGAAGTTGGGCAGTGACTGATACCAATGCCTGCTTTACCCAAACGTTTGATCTCTTCTGGATTGAAGTGAATACCATGAGCGAGCCAAGTGCGCTCGTTCAGCCAACCCACATCTTCTAGGTAATCAACTGGGCGCAAGCCAAACTTCTCTATACAGAAGTCTTCTTCATCGAGCGTTTCGCATAGGTGCGTGTGCATCATGACGTTTTCACGCTCACTGATCTTGGCGGTCTCTTTCATCAGGTCGGTAGTGACTGAGAACGGCGAACAAGGCGCGAGCGCGATTTGAATCATCGCCCCTTCATCACGCTGGTGGTAATCACGAATCAAGCGCTGGCTGTCATCAATGATGGTTTGTTCGGTTTGAATGGTGTGTCTTGGTGGCAATCCACCCTCATCTTCCCCTAGGCTCATGGAACCTCGGGTAAATATCGCTCTAACGCCCAGTTTCTCTGCGGCCTCGACTTGCAAATCAATAGCGTGCTCAAGCCCGTCTGGTAGCAAGTAATGGTGATCGGAAGCAGTGGTACAGCCCGACATCATCAGCTCAACCAGAGCAAGCTCTGTTGCGAGGCTCATCATCTCCGAATCGAGGTTGGCCCAAACTGGGTAGAGGCTTTGTAGCCAATGGAAGAGTTCTTTATTGAGTGCGCCGGGGTAGGCTCGCGTTAGGGTTTGATAGAAGTGGTGGTGCGCATTGATAAGCCCAGGAGTCACAACATGACGAGAAGCGTCGACGCTGTAATCTACGGGTAAGGTTGGCTCTTTGTGTTTGCCAACTAGCTCAATGATTTTATTACCTTTAATGACAATACCGCCTTCTGCATCAGCCAGCGAGCCAGTGTAGATTGCGAGAGGATTCTTAATCCAGATGGTTTCCATTCATAGTAGTCCTTAGCCATCTCAGCCTTTTCAGGGAAGAGGGTCTTTGTTGGTATTTGCTGTTGATAGATAAATTCGAATCAGGGGCGTTAAACGTTCAATGTTCTAATCATTCCCTGATTCTGTGAAAATCGGTTTTACGTTAGTCAGTGAACCAGTTAGTTCGCTTTGGGCTCAGGGTTATCTGATGCCGTTTGAACTTCAGTTTCTGTTGTTGCTTGTTGAATTTCTAATTGCTCGTTTGAGTGTAGTTCTTCTTCTGCTTGTTCTTTCATTTCTAGCTCAACTTGCGCTTGGCTTTCGGCTAACGCTTCTTGTTCTTCTGCGCGTGAAGATTTAGGCAATACAAGGTTAAGAACAACCGTCATGATGGTGCCAGTCGTAATGCCAGAGTGAAGGAAATTGGCCAAATCGTGTGGCAAATGTTGAAGCAATCTTGGTTCGAAGGTGACGGCTAAGCCAGACGCTAAACCTACACAGATTACTAAGGCATTTCGCTTGGTGTCTGCGGCCTTGATCAACATGCGGATACCCGCGTAAGCAATCATTCCGAACATTACAAAGCCCACGCCGCCTAAAACGGGTTTAGGGATTGTGACGGCAATAGCGGCTAATTTCGGGAATAAACCACCTAAAATTAACAAACCACCTGTTGCAGCTACTACATAGCGACTTGCTACACCAGTGATACCCACAATTCCGACGTTTTGGCTAAATGATGCTAGTGGCATCGCTGTTAAAATCGAAGATAAGGTGCTACCAAGGCCATCGCCTAGCAGTCCACGTTTTAGATCTTTACCACTGACTTGGGTTTGGCAGTTGTTACCAAGCGCCATGAAGTCACCGGTTGCTTCGGCGATAACTACGATGTACACCAAGCTCATGCTGATGATGGCACTCGCAGAAAAGGTAAAGCCATATTTGAAAGGTTCTGGGCCACCGACCCAAGCAGCAGAGCTAATTTGTTCAAGGTCGACCATGCCGAGTGACAGCGCCACAATGTAACCGCCTGCTAGGCCAATCACGATAGCGGAGGCCGCAACCGCGCCTTTACAGTAAACCGATACGCCAATCACGATCCCCAAAGAGACCAGTGCTAGAAACAGTTTAGGTAGTGTAGCGAATTGTTCCGTGTTGGCAGGAGAATCGCCAACCCAGTTCATGGCAACCGGTAAAATGGTTAAGCCGATTAAGGTAACCACAACACCACTTACCACGGTCGGGAATAGCTTGCGAACCTTGTCCATATAGAAGCTGGCACCAATGACCACAAACGAGCCGATAAGCGCCGAGCCCATGATAGCGGCAACACCACCTTCGTTACCGATCGAAATAGCCACACCTAAAAAAGCAAAGCTCGAACCCATCACCACGGGCAGTCGAATACCTACAGGGCCAAAGCCGAGACATTGCGCGACGGTCACAATACCGGATGCCAATAGCGCCGCATTGATCAGTGAGACGATCTCTGTGTTAGGTAGGCCGATAGAGGCACCGACAATAAGAGGGACAGCAACGATGCCACCAATCGAGGCGAGCATATGCTGTAAAGCGAGTAGAAGGGTTAGCCCATGGGGCGGTCTTTCATTAAGGGTGTACAGAAGTTTCATTTGATATTCCTCTGCCTGCGTTTCCGTTTACAGGCGATTGGCGGTCAAATAATGACTTCTACAAACTGCGTAGGGTCATAAAAAAGGTGCACTGAATCAGTAGGGATTCTGCTCTCTCGTCATCAATACAATTAGCTTTCTTAAAAATCATATTGTTGCTTGGCTCGCGAACCAGCCAAGCAACGTTGTGAGCAATCAAGAAATGACTGCTCAGGAGCTATAGGGTTAACCGATGAACACCAGCTTGGCGATGAAGATAGCCGCTAGGAAGTACATCGAGATAGACACATCTTTGGTTTTACCTGTCGCCAGCTTAAGCACGGTGTAGGTAATGAAACCCAGTGCGATACCATTCGCGATAGAGAAGGTCAGAGGCATCATTAACGCTGTAATGGCTGCGGGAGCACCGTTGGTGAAGTCTTTCCAATCCACGTGCTGCATGCTGCTCATCATCACGAACGCCACATAAATCAGAGCGCCAGAGGTTGCGTAAGCGGGGATCATGCCTGCAAGCGGTGATAGGAAAATTGCCGCTAAGAACAACACACCAACCACGATTGCTGAAAGACCTGTACGTGCGCCTGCTGCAACACCGGCTGCACTCTCTACATAACTGGTTACTGGCGGACAGCCTACACACGCACCTGCCACGCTTGAAATACTGTCGGCTTTCAGTGCTTTGCTTAGGCCTTCAATCTTGCCCGTTTCAGGGTTGGTCAGGTTTGCACGCTCAGCTACGCCCATCAAGGTACCAGCTGTATCAAACATGTTTACAAAAAGGAAAGCCAAGATAACGCTGATCATCGATACGTTTAGTGCACCGGCGATATCCATTGCCATAAAGGTAGGCGCTAAGCTTGGTGGTGCAGCGAAGAAGCCATCGTAGTGAACTAGGCCAAGCATCATGCCGACTAGCGTTACACTCAAAATACCGATAAGCACCGCGCCAAACACTTTACGCTCACTCAGAACCGCAATGATCAAGAATGCAATCGCAGCAAGCAGAGCTTCTGGTTTCGTGAAGTCACCCAATGAAACCAAAGTTGCTGGGTTTTCGACGACGATACCCGCTGTTTTTAAGCCAATTAGACCTAAGAACAAACCAACACCTGCAGTCATTGAATAGCGCAAGCTCTCTGGAATACTCTCGATGATCCATTGGCGGACTTTGTAGAAGCTCATCCCGACAAACAAGATACCGGAGATAAACACCGCACCCAGTGCCACCTCCCAGCTGTAACCCATTTCGCTCACAACCGTGAAAGAGAAGAAGGCGTTCAAGCCCATGCCCGGTGCAAGGCCGACAGGCCAGTTCGCGAATAAGCCCATTAACAAACAACCAATCGCGGCACCAATACAGGTAGCGACAAATACAGCCCCTGCATCCATACCTGAAGCGGCCATGATTTGTGGGTTAACGAAGATGATATAAGCCATGGTTGCGAAGGTGGTGACACCGCCGACTAACTCATTTTTTACGCTGCTTCCGTGTGCCTTAATCTTAAAGAGTTTCTCTAAAATTCCGTTGTTCGCATCTTGGTTGAGTATTTCTGTTTTACTCTCACTCATGTCTGCAAGTCCTTTTATGTTGTGATCCATTTATTGAATACAGCGAGATTTCAATATTAAGTTTTAAGGTTTTTCCTAGCTCTAACTCGTTATGAATAAGCTTTTCGTGGCTCATTTTTTAACTGTTAACGTTGTTAGTATTTTTATGTGAGCGTGCTTAATGAGCGCGCATCTTTTTAGATGCACGCATGAATCTGTTTATTATTGGGTGATAGAGCCTAGATCGGGATTCTAAGCATCGGGACTAACTGCCCCGATAAGTCGAGAAACTGTATGGTGAGACTAAAAGCGGAACGTGGTAGTGCGCATCGGGATCATCCAAGCCGAAGCGAATAACCACATCGTCTAGGAAAGGCACGCCATTCAATTCCACACCTTTGTTTTTGTAGTAGTCGGCTACATAGAATACCAATTGATATTTTCCCGGTCGGAATTCATTCCCAGCCAGAATCGGCGCATCGGTTCGGCCATCGGAGTTGGTGAGCACGGTCGCCAGCTTTTCTGTTGAGTCTTCGTTTACCTTATAAAGCTCTACCTTGATCTCTGCGCCAGGCAAGCCGTGTGTGGTGTCTAATACGTGTGTTGTTAATCTTCCCATAGTCCTTTAATAGCGCTTTTGGCGCTCCTCTGTTCCGTGGTTTATGTATCCATTTCGACCTTGCAAAAGAGTGCAACGGGTCACTTTGTTATCACTAACTATGTACGAACTGTACACAATTAGTAAAGCGAATTGTTGGAAGAATGTTAACTATTGTGTCTTTTTTTCTGGCTTTATAGATCCTGATTATCGTTTTTTGGTGAGGTTGTGATTTGTTAAGTTATTGTTTTTAAATTACAAAAGTAACAAAATTTAACTTGAATAACAAAATCTTTACATTGAGATAAATAATTGTATACAATAAATGTACAGGGGTAAGGTTACTCGGTTTTGAAATAACCAATAGCGGAATCACCAATAGAAGAATCATATTGATGAACCAGCTAAAGAGCGGCTAAGCCAACCACTTATGTTAGGAGTACTTGGATGAATAAGGATTATTCAAGAAATTTGATCGGTTACGGAGCTAACCCTCCCAACCCTCAATGGCCAGGTAATGCGCGCGTCGCGGTTTCTTTTGTATTGAACTATGAAGAGGGCGGTGAGCGTTGTTTGTTACATGGAGACGACGAGTCTGAAGCCTTTCTCTCAGAGATCCCGTCAGCACAGCCGATCAAAGGCGAACGTCACATCAGCATTGAATCCATCTATGAGTATGGTAGCCGTGTAGGTGTGTGGCGTGTTCTTCGCTTGTTCGATGAATATGAAATCCCACTGACTGTGTTTGCGGTTGCCATGGCCATTGAGCGTCACCCAGACGTAGCGAAAGCCATGGTAGAAGCAGGTCACGAAATCTGTAGCCACGGTTATCGCTGGATAGACTATCAATACATTGATGAGTCAGAAGAGCGTGATCATATGACCAAGGCGATTGAGATTATCCAACAAGTGACGGGTCAACGACCACAAGGTTGGTATACCGGTCGAACGGGGCCAAATACGCGTCGCTTGGTAGCAGAAGAGGGCGGCTTCCTTTACGACTCCGATGCCTATGATGATGACCTGCCTTATTGGCACACCGAAACCGGTGATCCACAACTGGTGATCCCTTACACACTCGATGTAAACGATATGCGCTTTTCAACAGCGCAAGGCTTCAACTCTGGTGAGCAGTTCTTCCAGTATTTAAAAGACACTTTTGACACCCTTTATATGGAAGGCGAAACCGCACCGAAAATGATGTCGGTAGGACTGCATTGTCGTCTTATTGGTCGTCCCGGTCGTATTGCTGCATTAAGACGTTTCTTAGATTACGTAAAACAGCATGACAGCGTGTGGCTATGTCGTCGAATCGATATCGCCAACCACTGGCACCAACATCACCCATACAACGAACAACAAAATTAGAACGAACAGCAAGGAGGCTTAACGTGACTGAATTTCGATCTTGCCAACCAACAACCATGAACCGCGATACCTTTGTCGCGCACTTTGCTGATGTGTACGAACACAGCCCATGGGTTGCTGAAGCGGTTTATGACCAAGGTTTGAATGCCGAAGATGATCATATCGAGAATCTTCATCTAAAAATGGCATCAACCTTGTTAAATGCCGACCAAGGCAAACAGTTGGCTTTGATCAATGCTCACCCAGATTTAGCGGGTAGAGCAGCAGTAAACGGCGAACTCACCGAGTCGTCGACCAAAGAACAAGCGGGGGCGGGCATCGACCAGTGCAGCGCCGAAGAATTTGAAAAATTCACTTCTTACAACAACAGCTACAAAAGTCGCTTCAATTTCCCTTTTATCATGGCGGTGAAGGGAGCCAATCGTTACCAAATTCTTGAGTCGTTCGAGATGCGATTAGGAAATGATAGTGAAACTGAGTTTGCTACGGCGATTCAAGAGATCAACAAGATCGCGATGTTTCGTCTCTGGGATATGTAAGTTAACGGAGTTAACAGCTATCTCAGCCCAGTCTTAGTGCGTTAAAGGTTTGATTTGTAAAAACATAAGCCACTAAGTTCTCATTTTATTATTACTTAATTAATTTCATAGGATTACACGGACATGACCCATAAATTTGAACAGTACATAAACCTTGCAGACGAAAAACTCGGCGCAGAAGCTATCTTCGCAACCGACGATTTTTTCGCAGATAAAAGCCGTCTACTCAGCCACGCAGCGCCAGAGTGGAAAGACGACTTATATGACGACAACGGCAAGTGGATGGACGGCTGGGAAAGCAGACGCAAACGCGGCGAAGGTTACGACTACTGTGTCGTTCGCCTTGGCCTAGCTGGCACCATTGCTGGCGTTGATATTGATACCTCATTCTTCACAGGTAACTTCCCACCTTCGGCATCAATTGACGCGTGTTATTCACCACAAGGTGAGCCAACAGATTCAACAGAGTGGCAAGAGATTCTGCCTTCAATGGCACTACAAGGCGATCATCATCATCTTGAAGACATCGAAAGCGACCAAGTATTTACGCACCTACGTTTGAACATCTACCCAGATGGCGGTGTCGCACGCTTACGTGTTTATGGCCGACCAAGCGTGGATTGGGACGCAATAGACTCTCAGCAACAAGTTGACCTAGCAGCCGTTGAGCACGGTGGCCGAGCACTCGCATGTAGCGATGAACATTATGGCAACAAAGCCAACATCTTAGGCCCTGGGCGCGGTGAAAACATGGGTGATGGCTGGGAAACAGCACGTCGTCGTACACCGGGTAACGACTGGGTAATCGTGGCATTAGGCCACCCAGGTAATATCGAACGTATCGTTGTGGATACGGCACACTTCAAAGGTAACTACCCAGACAGCTGCTCAATTCAAGCGGCTTACGTGAAAGGTGGCACCGACGACCAAGTTGAAACACAAAGCCTATTCTGGCGTGAACTCTTGCCAGCACAAAAACTGCAAGCACATGAAATTCACGAATTCATTTCTGAGGTTAACGACCTTGGTGCGATTACCCACGTACGTGCAAACATATTCCCAGATGGTGGTATCAGCCGTTTGCGTCTGTTTGGTACGAAAGCGAAATAGGTAAGGAAATGAGTATGAGTAATGGAATACGTCGTTTATCTATCGAACCGTTAACCAAGCAGGCTTTTGCAGAGTTTGGCGATGTTATCGAGTCCGATAATAGTGATTTCTTCATGATCAATAGTGGATCAACACGTCGCTACCACAAGCTAGCGACAACGGATGTGCAAGACCAAGATGGAGAAGCCATCATCAGCATCTTCCAGGCCACACCGTTGAGCTACCCACTGACCATCAAAATGTTAGAGCGTCATCCACTTGGCTCTCAGGCATTCATTCCATTACTTGGTCAACCCTATTTAATTGTTGTTGCGCCAAAAGGCGACGATCCAACATTAGCCAATAGCCGAGCTTTCTTGAGCAACGGTCGTCAAGGAGTGAACTATCACAAAGGGGTGTGGCATCACCCAGTGCTCGCCCTCACCGATCAAGACCAGTTCTTGATCGTCGATAGAGGCGGAGAAGGACATAACTGTGATGAAGTTTATTTTGAGAACGACCTAGTGGCATTGCATTTGGAAGATATGCCAACGGACGACAATAAGGAAGAGCAACGCTTAGCTAAAGCGTTGTGATACAGGAGTTTATTATGGATCCGCATATTACAGAATGGTTGAATTTAGCAATACGCTGGGCTCACATGATTGTTGGTGTTGCGTGGATAGGCGCATCATTTTACTTTGTTTGGTTAGAGAACAACCTTAACCGAGTAAACCCAAAAACTGGCCTTTCAGGCGACTTATGGGCAATTCACGGCGGTGGTATTTATCACCTAGAGAAGTACAAACTTGCGCCACCAGAGATGCCAGAGCACCTGCACTGGTTCAAATGGGAAGCTTACTTCACGTGGATCACCGGTGTGTGTCTACTGGGTGTGGTTTACTACCTCAACGCTGAAATTTACCTGATTGCACCGGGCTCTGGCCTTGATTCAACAACCGCAATCGCGATTGGTATTGGTTCATTCGTTGCCGGCTGGTTTATCTATGACTTACTGTGTGATTCGCCATTAGGCAAAACACCCGTGTTGCTTGGCGTTGTCCTGTTTGTGCTGCTCGTCGCAGCGACGTACGGCCTAACCCAAGTGTTCAGTGGTCGTGGTGCCTACATCCACGTGGGTGCCATCATTGGTACCATCATGGTCGGTAACGTATTCCGCGTTATCATGCCTGCGCAGCGTAACTTGGTGAAAGCGATAGAAGAGAAGCGCGAACCGGATCCGGCACTGCCAGCGAAAGGTTTACTGCGTTCTCGTCACAACAACTACATGACACTGCCAGTGCTGTTCATCATGATCAGTAACCACTTCCCAAGCACTTACGGCTCGGAATACAACTGGCTGATCCTTGCTGGTTTAGCGATCTTCAGTATCTTGGTACGTCACTACTTCAACACCCGCCACGGTAGCCAGAAGTTTGCATGGACAATACCAGTAGCAGCACTGGGTATGATCACGCTTGCGTTTGTTACCTCACCTTATGCGAAAAAACAGATGACTCCGGTTGTGCAAGCACCAGTGGTTCAAGAAGTGCAAGTCAGCGCGACTGAATCAGCGACAGAAGAGCTTGCTGCAAACGACACCGCTTCAACGACTAGTTCTCAGGCCGCACCAGCAGACCACGCAATGCAAACTGCTAGCGCAGGCGTCAGCTTTGAAACTATCAACAAAGTCATTCAAGAGCGCTGTTCTGTGTGTCACTCATCAACCCCGAGCCATGCTGCTTTTGCTGCTGCACCTGGTGGTGTGATGTTTGATACCCCAGAAGAGATTAAAGCCAACGTCCCAAGGATTGTTGCTCAAACCGTAACAACCAAGGTGATGCCGCTCGGCAACATGACTCAAATGACCGACGAAGAACGCGCACTGATCGGTACTTGGGTAGAGCAAGGCGCTACGCTTCAATAATGATGTGAATCCTTCACCTAAGAGCATGAGTCTTAGGTAAGGCTTGGGGAGAGTTTGGTTTACGGGCACGCGCCAAACTCATCCCACCCTGTTTCCCCGGTTCATATAACCGGGGCTTTTTGTTTTTGGACAAAGGTAATGCAGATTTATCATTCAGTTGGTGACTCTAGGTGCATATGTGGTTTAGAGTTCGAAGAATTGGGTTTTATTAAGTATTTTGGTGTAATCAAATCTTTATGTTACCTATGCTAACAATTTTACTTGATTATTCTTATTAAAGTTAAAGCTGTATTGAAATATCAAGTGTGCATCCACCTAAACTTGACCTAGGCATATAGGAAACCATTAATGAGTAACGTTATTCCATTTAGAAAGAAACCAACTTCAACTCAACACCCGAAAACAACGATTAAGATGAGCGATTGCCATTTTGAAGAAAATGGTATCGGTATGCTTTTAGGAGAAGGTGTAGAAGTTGAAATGGATACAACTACTTTCCTTAACAATGGCATGGGGATTGTTGCTGGCTCAACCGATGAAAAATTTCTTCAAGCGTTGTCTGAATCAAAACCTCAAGAAAGGCTAGGGTTTGCGAATGAACTAAATCAATTCGCTAGCATTCCAGATAAAGAACTACGTACACAAGAAATAGAGAAGTCTTCTATTTCCAGGAAATTATCTTCAATAGCCAATATTGCGACTGTCACAACTTGGCTTAATGAAGTTATTGAGGGCGTATCAAGCGTAGATTTTGAAGCGTTATTAAATACGATTATGGGTAGCTAGCGAGATAAAAACAGCTGAAGAGAACTTACTTAAGCTTGGTATCTCGCATAGGTGGCTTACAGTCTTTTAGCTATATCGTTTAGCAAGGAAGCTCTGTGAGTCATTGCATGTCGATAGTAAGTACTTACGTTTAAACTGATTCATTGCGTGCGCAGTCCTGTATAAGGTTCTTGATATGAATCTCTACCCATGGCACTTTTAGTCCAAATTGACTTTAGTTAGGACAAAAAATGGAAGACTTGATAGTCGCGTATTTTAGGGCATTGAGCTCATTCTTTAGGTATCTGTTTCAGTCGATATTGATTGAGTTCATTGGTTACGGAGCTGGCTGGATAGTTTGTAAAGTATTCACATTGGGGCGCTTCCCCCCATTGATTCCAACTGAAAAAGAGCGAACCAGAATCTCTTATATCGGAGCTATTAGCATCGTGTTGCTTCTGTTAGCAATTGGTGTGTTCAATAGTTTGTGATTCGGAGTAAGGATATATGAAATTTTATCCCGCGGAACAATACCAAGCAGCTTGCAACGAGCTGTTTATCCGATACGAACGTGACATCAAAAAGCTAATCCCTAACGCGAGAGTTGAGCACGTAGGTGCATCTTCTATTCCATCTGCAGTATCTAAAGGCGACTTGGATATATTCGTCGGTATTGAATCGAGTGAACTTGAGTACGCCATTGAACAACTCACAACACTCGGCTTCAATGAGAAACTCGATACCTTAAGAACGCCGGAGCTGTGCATGTTGGAGTCTACATCAGGACATGACGTGGCCTTGCAAGTAGTTGCCAATGGTTCTGAGTTCGAATGTTTTCTAAGGTTTCGTGACAAGCTACGTGCGAATCCGGCATTAGTGGAGCAATACAACACCCTCAAAATGTCTTGTGAAGGTTGGCCACAAGATGAATACCGCGAAAAGAAGTCGGCTTTTATCGAGCATGTGTTGGCTTTGAAATAACAACAAGTTTCGATTGGATATTATTCATCCAAATCCTAACTTTTTGTGCTGTTTTTACTTTCCTCTTACACTCTTTTCAAATATCGAATTTAGTATCAAATTTCTCTTTGTTATACAGGCAAGTCTCTCATTATGAAGAACTTCTTTGATAGCGAACTCATGCTCTCTAGCTCTTTGAATTTCGTTTTGCTATCGCTTGGGCTAACGCTCCTTTTTCATCTTCCGATTTGGTGTGGGTTCAACTTGAGCCGACGCAAATGGAAGCTTATGGATTATTTATGGCCGTTCTTGGCGGGTATCGGGATGCTGGGTGCAGTGTCTGAGATTCGTGCGAAAGTAGCGGGTGATTGGGTTGAAACCGAACAAACTAGAGCGGTGGCGATTTTAGAATCGGTTCAGCAGTTTTCTTTGGATAAATTAAGAAGCGACATCTGTACAGGTCAGCCATCTTTGGACTCTCACGGGCAACACCATGAGGCGTGTTTATGGTATTTGAACACGGCGATCACGTTCAAAGATGTCGATTTCACCTTGTTACCCAACGCATCGGATTTTACGGTTCCTGCGCCGAGCGTGTCGCTGGTTGAAAGCGATGCCGTGTGGGTGGATGGTATGCTGAGTCAGTATGAGAAGCAGAAAAACCAATACATAAAAACCAGAGAAGCGCAGGTGAAGCAGCCATTAGAAAGCCTCTTCTGGTATGTGAGTCCTTACTTAGTCTGTTTCGCTATTGCTCTGCGCCTTACTAAAGTGACGGCAGAGCTTAAACTGGATAAGTGCGTAAACAATTAACTCGACATAGACAGCGCGAACGACAGTAAAATAGGCAAGGTAACCACACTTAGGAAGTTGCCGAACAACACCATAGATGCGACTTTAGGCGGCTCGACATTGAACCGTTCAGCGAACAGGTAGTTCATCACGGCAGGTGGCAGCATGGTGAACAGCACCATCATTTGTAGGTGCAGCGTTGGCAGCGGGATAAAGAAGTAGATGATGGCGAAGGCGATGGCACCAGTAAACAGCGATTGAGCCGTACACAGCAAGCCAACTTTGAGTCCGCTTAGCTTCAAGTTCACCATTTGCGAACCCAACGACAACAGCATGATAGGCACGGCTGCTTGTCCAAGCAGTGAAGTGGCTTCGTAGATAGGATTCCAAACCGCAATGCCAGATAGGTTCAACGTCATCGCTAATGCGGCGGCTAAGAATATCGGCATCTTGAGGATCTGTTTGAGCGGATTACCTTCACTCAATAGCGCTAAACCGACACTAATGTGCACGCATGCCGATACCACAAACAGCAATACCGCAGGGGCTAATGCACTCTCACCAAAGGTATACGTGAATAGGGGAATCGCGAGGTTGCCACTGTTGCGGAACATATGTGGTGGCGCCCAAGCTTTGAAGTTGAGCTTAAACAGTTTACAGATCGGAATCATCAACAGTGCTGGCACTAGCACTGCCACCAAAGAGGCAGAGATCAGTGGCAGTTGCTCGGTGTCGAGGGGCATGGTGGTCAGGGATGCAAACACCAAAGCAGGAATACAAACATCCATGTTGATACGATTGATCGGTTTGAAATCGGGTTTGAGCCAACGGCCGACCGCAAAGCCAGCACTGGCTAAAGCAAAAACGGGAAACAGAATGCTGACGACCTGTTCGAACATAGAATTCCTTTCTAGATTGAGTGCTTCCATTTAGCTGAGAAACGAATGTTTTAGAGAGACGCTAAAGTGAAGTATGAAGTCGATATGTATAAACATTAACCTATCAATATAATGACTTGGCGTCACCGAAGATCGTTGTTTGTGAACGGTTAATTTATATTTCTTTGAATGAAGCACAAAAAAGACCAGTGGCATCAGCAACTGGTCTTTCAAGGCTAGATAAATCTGGACGGATTTTTAATGAACGACGGCTGTCGCTGTCTAGCGATTGTTACTCGGTTTTCAGTCTAGCTAACGAGCTTTTGATAATCTTTGAAATTCACATCGTAGGCTTTCTCGCCGTAGATGTAAGTCTCGCTGACGGTTCTGTCGTCACCTAGGCTCATCAATACAAATAGCTTCTCTTCAAGCTTGGTCGCTTGTTCCATTCTAAAGCGCATCAATTGTGTGGCGTGTAAGTCCAACACCACGAAATCGGCTTCTTTTCCTACTTCAAAGTTGCCAATCTTGTCTTCTAAATGCAGTGAACGTGCACCACCTAATGTGGCTAAGAATAGCGACTTAGCTGGGTGCAATTTCTTATGTTGAAGCTGCATGATCTTGTACGCTTCACTCATGGTCTGCAGGATGGAGAAGCTAGTGCCTGCGCCGACATCAGTCCCCATACCAACACGAATGCCGTGCTCTTCCATTTCTGGTAATCGGAATAAACCTGAGCCTAAGAACAGGTTAGAGGTCGGGCAGAAAGCAATGGCAGATTCCGTGTCGGCTAGGCGCTTACATTCGCAATCAGACAAGTGAATGCCATGGGCGAAAACCGAACGTTTGTGCAGTAGGCCATAGTGGTCATACACATCCAAATAGCTGTCGCGCTCTGGGAACAGTTCTTTTACCCATTCAATCTCTTTCTCGTTTTCAGAAAGGTGCGTGTGCATATACACATCTGGGTACTCTTCTAGCAATTTACCAACGGTAGCCAATTGTTCTGGTGTACTGGTTGGCGCGAAACGAGGTGTCACGGCATAAAGCAAACGGCTGCGGTTGTGCCATTTCTCAATCAGTTCTTTGGAGTCGGCGTAGCCAGATTCTGGCGTGTCGGTGAGGTAATCAGGCGCATTGCGATCCATCAAAACCTTACCCGCGATCATACGTAGGTTGCGCTTCTCCGCTTCTTCAAAGAAAACGTTAACCGACTCTTTGTGTACCGTGCCGAACACGAGTGCCGTGGTGGTACCGTTACTTGCTAATTCGTCTAGGAATAGCTTCGCCACTTTGTGTGCGTAGACTGGGTTTTTGAAGCGCTTTTCTTCTGGGAAGGTGTAGTTCTCTAACCAATCAAGAAGTTGCTCACCGTAAGACGCGATCATCCCTGTTTGAGGGTAGTGGATGTGCGTATCAATAAAGCCAGAGGTGATCAGCTTGTCTTTGTATTCTTTGACTTCGAGTGTTTTAGGTTGGCGAGCCAATACCTCGTCGACATGGCCCAAGTCGACGACATGGCCGTTCTCAACCACTAAAACACCGTCTTCAAAATAGTCGTAAGACTCATCGATGCCGACGTCTTTTGGGTCGGCGACGCTGTGTAAAATACTGGCGCGATAAGCTTTGCGTTGCGTTGTCATGTTTACTTCCTTTTAATGACTTCAGCGACGTTATGGCCACTGAAGCTTTGCGACTTGTGTTAGGCGATCTTCTCTTCCAATGGTGGTTCGCCTACGTCGCTTGGTTGACTGTGTTGATCGGTCAAACCCTGATTTCGATATTGTTTGGTTGGGCGCTTTTGTTCAAGCGCTTGGCCTTGATAGTGTGCGATCAGTTCACCCGCAACCGATACCGCAATTTCGGCAGGATGTTTGCCATTCACGGCGCTAATGCCAATCGGGCAAAGCATGGTTTCGATTTGTTCTTGGCTGTAGCCGCGCTGCTCTAAGCGGAAGTCGAACTTCTTACGCTTGGTAAGCGAGCCGATCATGCCAAAGTAACGGCTGTCTTCACGGTCAATAATGGCTTTGGTTAGGTCAAAATCGAGCTGGTGGTTGTGCGTCATCACAAGGTAATAACTGTTTGGTTGCATGTGTTTCACTTCGCCAACCGGATCGTCTGAGACAAGCTTCTTCACACCGTGTGGCAGCGCTTCAGGGAATACTTCTTCACGTTCATCAATCCAGGTCACACGGAAGGGCAGGGTTGCGACAATGTGCAGCAGCGCTTTGGCAACATGGCCTGCGCCGAATAGCACAAGGTGGTTTTGCTGAGTGCCAATCGGTTCAAAGCTTAATGTTGCCATTCCGCCACAACACTGGCCCAAACGAGCGCCTAGGTTAAAACGTTCCACTTTGAGCGACTTTTCACTGGCAATCAGCATCTCTCGAGCCATTTTAGTGGCCACATGTTCAAGGTGACCACCACCAATCGTAGCGATGATTCGGTCACGAGTGACAAGCATCTTGGTGCCCGCATCACGTGGCACTGAGCCTCTGTCTTCAAGCACTGTCACCATGACACATGGTTCGTAGCTCTCTTCCAGCTTTGCCAGTTCGTGAATCCAATTATCCTTAAACATATGTCCTCCTAAATCCCTTCTGTGCTTCCTAAGCTGTTTATTACGCCCTATGCCATATCTGTCAGCTCTAAGCCGTTTCTGATTGAGCATCGACCGAAGTCGGGGCTGTTTCAGAGACTTCCTGAATCGCCATCAAAATACGCTCTGGCGTTGCTGGTGTGTTGAGCTTAGGAATCGCTCCATCAACGGCCACGTAGCTAATCGCATCTTTCAATGCACTCCATACCGACATACCCAACATGAAAGGTGGCTCACCCACGGCTTTCGAGTTGAATACTGTGTCTTCTGGGTTGCTGCGGTTTTCCAAAAGGTGCGTTCTGAAATCAATTGGCATATCAGCAATCGCAGGGATTTTGTAGCTTGCAGGGCCGTTGGTCATTAAGCGGCCTTGCTGGTTCCACACCAACTCTTCCGTTGTTAACCAACCGACACCTTGTACAAAGCCACCTTCGACTTGGCCGATATCAATCGCCGGGTTCAATGAAGCGCCTACGTCATGCAGAATATCGACACGCAGAATCTTGTTCTCGCCAGTCAGGGTATCGATGATGACTTCTGAACAAGAAGCACCATAGGCGTAGTAGTAGAACGGACGACCACGCGCCTTCTCGTGATCGTAATAGATCTTCGGAGTGCGATAGAAGCCAGTGCTTGATAGCGAGATTTGGTTGAACCAAGCCAGTTCAACAAATGAGTTGAAGGTCATGATTTCGTCGCGGATCTGCACCATGCCGTTTTTAAACACCACTTCTTCAGGCCACACTTTGAAGTGCGAAGAAGCGAAGTCGATCAGGCGCTGCTTAATGGTTATTGCGGCGTTTTGCGCGGCCTTACCGTTGAGGTCGGCGCCCGATGAGGCTGCGGTTGGTGATGTGTTCGGAACTTTGTCTGTGTTTGTAGCGGTGATCTGGATACGTTCGACATCGACTTGGAACTCCTGTGCAACGATTTGTGCCACTTTGATGTTCAAGCCTTGCCCCATTTCCGTACCACCGTGATTCAAATGAATACTGCCATCGGTGTAGATATGGATGAGCGCACCTGCTTGGTTCAAGAAAGTCGCAGTAAACGAGATGCCGAATTTCACTGGTGTGATAGCAAGGCCTTTCTTCAAGATAGGGCTTTGCCTGTTGAACTCAGCGATTTCTTTACGACGTGCGTGATAGTCACTGCTGCGTTCAAGCTGTTCGGTTATCTCAGGTAAAAAGTTGTCTTCAACGGTTTGGTAGTAATGGGTCACATTACGGCCTTCTTCGCCGTAGTAGTTCGCTTTACGTACTTCCAAAGGATCTTTTTTCAGGTAACGCGCAATCTCGTCCATGATGTGTTCAATCGTCATCATGCCTTGCGGGCCACCAAAGCCACGGTAAGCGGTGTTCGATGCGGTATTGGTTTTGCATCGATGACCGACCACAGTTGCATCGCCTAGATAATAAGCGTTGTCTGAGTGGAACATCGCGCGGTCGACAATAGAACTTGATAAGTCTGGTGAGTAACCACAGTTACCTGCAACGGTAATGTCGGCACCTTGAATCACACCGTTGTCGTCAAAACCGACTGTATATTGATTGTAGAACGGGTGGCGTTTACCTGTTTGCTGCATGTCTTCATTACGCAGCAGACGCATTTTGGTCGGTCGGCCTGTAAGGTGGGCAATCACCGCAGCCATACAGGCTGGAGAGGCTGCTTGAGTCTCTTTACCACCGAAACCACCACCCATACGACGCATATCAATCACGACTTTGTGCATCGGCACGCCAATCACTTCCGCAACCAGCTTTTGAACTTCGGTCGGGTTCTGTGTAGAGGTGTAGACGATCATGCCGCCGTCTTCGGTTGGCATTACACTACTGATTTGAGTTTCTAGATAGAAGTGCTCTTGGCCACCGATCTCTAGGTCACCAGAGATCACGTGTTTCGCTTTTTTCAGTGCTGCTTTTGAGTCACCACGCTGTTGAGTGTGGCTTTCTGTTACGAAGTGCTCTTTTGCCAGCGCTTCTTTCACATCAAGAATGGCTGGTAGCTCTTCGTATTCAATAACGGCTGCGTGCGCGGCTTTGCGTGCGGTTTCTAGATCGTTAGCTGCCACAGCAATCACAGGTTGGCCGTAGTATTCTACTTTGCCATCGGCAAGCAGTGGGTCGCCCGGTAGGATTGCACCAATGTCCAATTCACCTGGTACGTCTTTGGCTTGAATGGCAATCGCCACGCCTTCAAATTCGTAACACGGTGATAAATCTATATTGGTAATGTTCGCGTGTGCTTGAGTGCTCAGGCGTGCGTAGACGTGCAGCTGATTTGGGAACTCTAGGCGGTCGTCAATGTATACCGCTTCGCCCGTGACTTGCTTGGCTGCACTGTCGTGTTTTACGCTTTTACCTACGCCAGTTTTTAGGTCTTGTTTTGCAATGGTAACCATCTCTTCGTGGGTCATCGCATTGCTCTTGTGAACAGAGGAATTTGATTTAGACATAAGACGTTACCCTTGTTTCGATTTGGTTGTTTTTGTTCTGCTGTTCAATGAAGTAACGACGCAACATATTGGCTGCCGACAATGAACGGTATTCTTGGCTGGCACGGAAATCAGATAGCGGCTCAAAGTCGTTATACAGTTCCTGCATCGCTAACTTAATATTAGCGTCTGTCCATGGTTTGCCTAATAACGTATTTTCACAACGCGCCGCGCGCTTAGGTGTTGCAGCCATACCGCCGAAAGCGATACGAGCGTAAGAAACCTTGCCGTCTTCGATTTGAATATCAAACGCACCACACACCGCAGAGATGTCGTCGTCTAAACGTTTAGACAGTTTGTAAGCTCGGAAGCTGTCGTTAGTTGGCTTAGGAATGATGATCTGTTCAATGAACTCACTCTCTTTTTGCGCCGTCACTTTGTAGCTGATGAAGTAATCTTCAATCGGCATGGTGCGTGACTCGTCACCGCAACGAAGTTTGATCTTTGCGTTAAGGGCAATCAGCAGAGGAGGGGTGTCACCGATAGGCGAAGCATTCGCTACATTACCGCCGATGGTGCCTTGGTTACGCACTTGCAGTGAAGCAAAGCGATGCAGCAGTTCACCAAAATCTGGGTAGTGTTTTTTCAATAGTGAGTAAGAATCACTGATAGGCAGGTTGGCACCAATGATTAGATCGGTGTCGGTCTCTTCACATACCTTCATGTCTTCAACAAGGTTCACGCTGATCAGTGTTTCAATCTCACGATGGAATTGCGTCACTTCCAGCGCTAAATCCGTACCGCCAGCAACCAGCTTAGCGTTCGGGTGGGCTTGAAAAAGCTTGGCCAACTCATCGGTGCTTTTTGGGGAAAAAGCGGTGAGGTGACCAAGGCGTAAGTTGGCCTCAGTGTCTTGAATGCTTTCTAGCTTCTTGATGGTGTTGCGTTCAAGTTCAGCAAATTGGTCGATCAAAGGTTGGTCTGTTGAAAGTGACATCGCAGCATCAACAATTGGTCGGTAGCCTGTACAACGACATAGGTTACCCGCCAGTGATTCCATGACGTCTTCTTTGCTCGCATCGGGTTTGTTTTTGCCTAGCGCAAACATCGACATGATGAAGCCCGGCGTGCAGTAACCACACTGTGAACCGTGAAAATCAACCACCGCTTTTTGCACTGGGTGCAATGAGCGATCTCGATTTTGCAGATCTTCTACTGTGATCAGTTGCTTGCCATGCAGCGCTGAAACGAACGTAAGGCAAGAGTTCACCGAGCGGTATTGCAGTTGTCCATCAACCACTTCACCCAGAACTACCGTACATGCGCCACAGTCGCCCGACCCACAACCTTCTTTTGTACCCGTCTTATTTATCTTGGTACGAAGGTAGTTGAGCACTGTCATATTTGGCGACAGATTATCTTCGCGTCTTATTTCCTGATTGAGCAAAAAAGTAATCAAGAGACCTCCTTGTAAATCGACATATTTCCATGTGTATTCTTTTTGACTTCTAGGTTAATAATTATCCATCCTGACCCTGTGGTCAACTATTTATTTACAAAAATGCAACAAATAGTCTTTTGTGAAGATTGTATACAATTTAATGTTGACTTTAGTTGTCTGTTTTATAAGGAGTTTAATTGAAGGTGAACAGTTTTATGGTGTGAATGAATGGATAGCTATGTATACAAGATAAAGGCAAGATTTATGGCACTGTGGGAAGTGATTCTGTAGAGGCTAAGATCGTTGTTGAGGGCAGAATAGACAGTATTTTTAGATGGATGTGAGTCGATCGTCGTCTTTATTTTTAGGGGAGAGGGCATAAAAAAGAGAAGTAAACACTAAGGCTTACTTCTCTCCAATTTTGTTAACGAAAAGCTGTTAACAAAAAGCTGTTAACGAAAAGCTGTTAATAAAAAGCTGTTAACAAAAAGTTGTTGAATGATGGTTATTAATCATATGTTGAATCTTCTATGACTTACTCTTAAGCAGATCTGAGAACACGACATGCAGATCACTAGAAGCTGTGCTGCTGTCTAGGTTGAGCTTCGAACGAATATGGCTTAGGTGTTCTTGCATCAACTCTACGGCTTGTTGTTCATTGCCTGACTCTATCGCATCCAGTAAGCCTGAGTGTTCGTCTAGAGAACAGTTCGAGTGGTTGCCCGTTTCGTACTGAGCGATCAGCAGTGAAGTTTGCGATACCAAGCTGCGTTGGAAAGCCAGCAGTGGCGCGTTTTCGGCCATTTCGGCCAGTTTGATGTGGAATTCACCAGACAAGCGTAAGCCGGAGCCGTAGTCACCTTGGTCGAAAGCACAGTTCTCTTTCGCGACTAATTTTCTACACTCTTCTATTTGAGCTTTGGTTGCGTTTTTCACCGCCAGCTCAGTGATAGCAATTTCCATCACTTCACGTGCTTTAAAGATCTGTTTGGCTTCGTCAACCGTTGGCGCAGCAATCACGGCTCCTCGGTTAGGACGGATCACCACAACTTGTTCTAAAGAAAGACGCAGTAAGGCACGGCGGATAATGGTGCGGCTAACGCTAAAGATTTCTGCTAACGCTTCTTCGCTTAATTTGGTGGCTGGTGGCAGCCTTTGTTCTAGTATCGCGTCGAAGATATGGCAGTAAACAACATCGTCTTGAGTCTGGCCTGTTACTTTCGTTTTTACACCTTTGGAGACAGAGTTTTTGAGAACTGTCATAGAGATAAGGACCCTTGTTTAGTCGAGTTGGGTTGGTCGAGAATAATTCATGAGTATTACTCTATATTGTATACATTTATCTATACAATGCCACCGGATGAAAGTGCGATGCACGCTTATTTGTTAATGACTTATAACATTTTGTTTGCAGGGAACTGTGTGCAATCTTTAGCTTTAAGTCATTCGCCCTAAAACTAGACGCGATTATCGCCGCAGCTGTACGCCACGATCTGGCTGATTTCGCTCAGGCTACGACCTGACTGTTGCTGCCATTCGTTGAAGGCTTTACCCGCTGCCAGTTGTGCTCGCTTGGTGTTACGACCGCTATCAACCACGTCTGTGCTGCGTAGGTGTGCTTCAACATCTGATGACAAGATGAAGGTATCTTTACCCATTTGGCGCAGAGTGTAGGCACCAGTGTTACCGCCTAATCGCTTGCCGTGTTTCTTCAGATAATCCCAAAGTTCAGTGATACGTTCTGATGGCCAGTCGGCAACCATTTGTGAGAAGGAATCCGCCTCACGCTTAGCATTGTGGATCATGGTGGCATTGGCAGGGATAGTCATTACCTTAGTCAGGTGACGAATAATGCGCGGGTCTTGCGCTTTTTGTTCCCACATTTCATTCGGCAGCATCAGCATTTTTTCGATATTGAATTCAAAGAACACTTCTTCAAATTGCGGCCATTTCTTCCTCACTACATTCCATGAAATACCACACTGGAATACTTTTTCAGTAAAGGCGGCTAGCCAACGATCGTCGGTGATTTGTGATAGCTCGGCTTGTGAAAGGGGCGCTCGAACAATTTTTTCGAGTTCGGCCGCTCCGCCTTTGCGGTGAGCTGCACGTTGGTAAATAGTATCGAATTTTTCTTGGGTCATTGAAGGTTCCAAATTACATCTGTGTAGCCAATGCTTAATGATATGGGGTTGAATCTAGCAATTAAAACCAGTTTGTTGATCAAAACAAACTAGCAGAGCTTTAATTCCATCTGATACAAGGGCCACGTTTTGCCATTGAACTCTTTGACGCTCGGCTCTTTGTCGACCACCTGAAAGCCGGCTTTGTCGTAGCAACGTTTTGCTCCGATATTCTGCTGAAATACCGCCAAGCTGATGGTGGTGACATCGGGTATTTCTTTCGCCGCTTCTAATGCACTCTCTATCATGGATTGCCCAAGCCCTTTGCCTCGTTGGTTTGGGTGAATGGCCACTCGGCAGAATCGAAGTTCACTGTCTGACATACGTTGAAACTCCATAAACCCGATCAGTTCAGTGTGATTGCCGTTCGAATTCAGTTCAGAGAGAGCACTAGACTCAGAGAAGGTATATAGCTCAACTTGAGGCTCTTGAGAACGTTCGATGATGGAGGCGGCTTCTAACGGCCAACCAAAGGTTCGTCCGCCCCACAGTACATAGTCTTCGAGTGATGTGAACCAAGTGACGATCTCATTGGCATCGGAGGCTTTAAAGCGGTTTATTTCCATATCCTTGTCTCTTCCTTATCGCGAGTCTCTTTTTCTAAGCTGCTAACTCTAAACCGCTAAACTTCCGCGCCCAACTGCTCAAGAAAGCCACGCATGTAGTCGGTGCGCTTGTTGGCTTCTAACTTAGCGGATTCTGTATTCATGGTTTCAGCGAGCTTAAACAGCTTCACGTAGAAGTGGTCGACGCTGTAATGCTTGTCATCTAAGTCACGATGTTCAGCGAACGGGTCTTCGTGGTTATACAGCTCGGCATTAAAGCTCTGACCCACATACAAGCAGCGAGCGATGCCAATTGCTCCGAGCGAATCAAGGCGATCGGCATCTTGGACTATCTGAGCTTCTAAGGTTTCAGGTGTGATGTTGGCGCTGTAGCTGTGCGTGACAATGGCATGATGGATCTCATCAAGATAGGACGCGGGATAGTCGATAGATTTGAGGAAAGAGATCGCCTTGTCTGCTGCCATTTGCGAGCTTTTGGCTCTGTCTGGATGGTTCTTAGGAAAGGTGAAACAATCATGAAGGTAAGCGGCGGGTAAAACGACTTCAAGCTTAGCCTGTTCTTGAGCACACAAAGCCTTAGCGGTTTTGACTACGCGCTTAATGTGGCTAATGTCGTGTGCTGCATCTTGTGTCATTTCTCGTTGTGCAAAATCAAGCAGTTGGTCTTCAAACTTTTCCTTCACGCGTCTCTTTCTCCCTATGTAGACGTTAGCAATCTTGTTGATCACCTAGCATTTATTTCACATCGACTTTAACAGTTTCAAGCGCGAGTTTTTATCTTTTATAAAAGGAATACCTACAAAAAAACCGACTCTGTGAGTCGGCTTAATATTGGTCTTTATTTGTTGTATTGGCTTTTAAGCTGCGGCTTGTTGCAGCTGCGCCAATACATGATGCAGCGATGGGCTGATCGTGTGGCCAAGCGCTTTTACTTCTTCGCAAGGCTCAACCAAATCTGGAATTTGGAAGCTGATCATGTTCGCTGCCATTGATGCACGAATACCGTTGTTTGAGTCTTCAAACGCTAGGCAGGTTTCAGGTGCAACACCTAAGCGTTCTGCCGCTAGCAAGTAGATCTCTGGGTGAGGTTTGCCGTGAGTCACTTCGCAGCCTGTGCTTAATGAGGCGAAGTACGAATCTAGGCCAGCTAGCTCAAGCTTCTTCTTTGCGATATCAAGCTGAGTGGAGGTCGCTACCGCGATTGGAATGTCATTCGATTTTAGCCATTCAAGTAACTCAATCACGCCATCTTTTACCGGGATTGCTTGGTTTTTAACAATTGCACTGTAGCGGGTGCGCCATTCATTATTCAGCGCTGGGTAATCTAACCCTTCACCGTAACCATTTCGAAAAATCTGTTCGATGGTTTTTGCGTTACAACCAATGATGCCTAGGTAAACATCCTGCAAAAACGGAACACCTTGCGCATGACATGCTTCTTCAAAAACTTGCATACAAAGTCGCTCGGTGTCGAGCAGCAGCCCATCCATATCAAAAATAGCAGCTTGAAAATTCATATCCGTGGTTCTTAATGTGTTGTCATCGTGAGGGCGGGTATTTTGACATAGTGTCTAGTGATAGGCGAGTCAACGTTCAGTAAGAATATATCCAATCGGCTCGGTAATATGCTTCTAGATGAGGCGAAACCTGATTAACTTGCGTTGGAATAATATCGTTCAGTTATGAGTCTGATGTTTGATAGGTCATGCGGTTCTAACAGACACAATAATGGCTATCATACATAACAAATCTAGGTTGAGTGCCTAGCTTCCTATTACAATTCATAAACTTACAGGTCGGTTAGCGTGACCATAATCTTATAAAAAACAATTAACGGAAGCCTGCAATCATAGTGTGACCAAGTAATAAGTAAAAGGCTGAACTAAAGGACAAAATATAATTAGTCCACATTTTTAGCAAGGTTGCTTATGTTGTATTTTGAGTTTCTATTTTTATTAGTCGTACTTTATATCGGGTCTCGGTATGGCGGTATTGGCTTAGGTGTTGTTTCTGGGATTGGCTTGGTTATCGAGGTGTTTGTCTTCAAGATGCCACCAACGTCTCCACCTGTCACCGTAATGCTGATCATCCTCGCTGTTGTTACCTGTGCTTCGATCCTCGAAGCGGCTGGTGGCTTGAAATACATGCTTCAAGTTGCGGAAAGGGTACTGAGAAAAAACCCGAAACGTGTCACCTTGATAGCACCGTTCGTGACTTATTCGATGACATTCCTATTGGGTACTGGCCACGCGGTTTACTCAATTATGCCAATCATCGGCGATGTTGCGTTGAAGAATGGTATTCGTCCTGAGCGCCCAATGGCGGCTGCGTCTGTTGCGTCTCAGCTAGCTATCACGGCATCACCAATTTCTGCTGCTGTGGTCTATTACCTCGCGCAACTTTCTGATATCCAACACTCTATTACTCTGCTTTCTATTCTGATGGTGACAGTTCCTGCAACCTTGTTCGGCACACTTTTGCTTTCTCTGTATAGCTTGAAACGTGGTAAAGAACTGAACGACGATCCTGAATACCAAGCTCGTCTAAAAGATCCAGAGTGGAAAAAGCGCATTGAAAGCACCACTGCGACCTCTTTGGATGAAGTACTTCCAACTTCGGCTCGTAATGCGGTATTGATTTTCCTACTTTCAATTGTCGTGATTGTTATCGTGGCGATGGTGCCTGAGATCAGAACGATCGTAGACGGCGACAAGCCAATCAAGATGTCGGTGATCATCCAAATGATGATGCTCTGCTTCGGCGGTATCATCTTGCTGGCAACTAAAACTGACCCGCGTGATGTGCCAAACGGTGTGGTATTCAAATCGGGTATGGTGGCAGCAATTGCTATCTTCGGTATCGCATGGATGTCGGATACTTACTTCCAATACGCAATGCCTCAGTTCAAATCTGGCATCGTGGAAATGGTGACCAACTACCCGTGGACGTTTGCTCTAGCGCTATTCATCGTATCGGTTGTGGTGAACTCTCAAGCTGCAACAGCACGTATGATGCTACCGGTTGGCCTCGGCTTAGGATTAGACCCAGCACTGCTTATCGGCTTGATGCCAGCGGTTTACGGTTACTTCTTCATCCCGAACTACCCATCAGATATCGCAACGGTTAACTTCGATGTGTCTGGCACCACCAAGATTGGTAAGTGGTACTTCAACCACTCATTCATGTCGGTGGGTTTAATCGGTGTAGTAGGCGCATGTTGCTTAGGCTACGCACTGGCACAGATTTTTATCGCTTAATGAATTAGCTTTCTTTGAGATAGCTAAGACAACAAACAAAAACAGCGCCTGAATTGGCGCTGTTTTTGTTTAATCTGTCTTGGGAATTAGTTTTGATACGAGCTCTAAAGCAATATTAACGTAGCTCAAAAGCCAAAGACTGAATCGCTTCTTCGATAGTCAGGAAATGAATCTTCATCAGGCACACTTCTGCTTTCTGGAACTCGTGATTTCGAATCAGTTTGGTCACGCTTTC
The DNA here is from genome assembly GCF_041471965.1 of Vibrio sp. 10N.261.51.A3. NCBI lineage: Bacteria > Pseudomonadati > Pseudomonadota > Gammaproteobacteria > Vibrionales > Vibrionaceae > Vibrio > Vibrio sp. 10N.261.51.A3. The sequence continues at coordinate 27,370 of NZ_JBFRPK010000071.1, read as the reverse complement.
AACTGAATACTGGTCTGCTCGTTTAGCTAGAGACAGTTGGTTAGAACTCGATTGAAGCGAATAGCTGTCGCCAACTGAATCGATGAGGTAATCCTCTTCGCCCAAGATCATGTCTGAGCATTCTGCCTGAAAATCGTTCTCGGACGCGACGTAAATAAGCTCATCATCACCGTCGAGTTTTACCAAAGATGGCCAACTGATCATTACTGCCCTTTCTATGTGCTGCTTACTGCTTTTAATAGTGGTGACGACAAGCAATTATGTAAAAGTTATCGTCATCTGCTTTATACACTAATCGATTCTTGTCATCGATTCGTCTTGACCAAAATCCAGACAGGTTGCCGACTAGTGGCTCCGGCTTTCCAATCCCTTCAAAGGGCGTTCTTTTGGCGGCTTCAATCAACTTATTTAGTTTCTTGAGCGTTTTCTTGTCTTGGGTTTGCCAGTATAGGTAATCTTCCCAAGCATTATCTGTAAATACAATCTTTCGATCATTCGTCATTATTCAATTCTCGAACGGTTGTATTTCCGGCTTCGAGTTGAGCAATGGATTCAGCTAATCTTTCAGCGTTTTTAGGCGAGCTCATTAGGTACAAGGTTTCTTGCATTGAATTAAAATGATCAAGAGACATTACCACGGCATCTTCTGAATCTCGTCTGGTTATTACCGTAACATCAGAATCGTCTACTACTCTATCGAGCACAGACTTAAGGCTATTTCTGGCCTCAGTAAAAGAAACAATATTCATCACTTATTTACCCTGTTGTTTTTGGATATGTTTAATCTTTCAATATATACAGAATAGTTAATCATTCATGAGTTAACTATTGTACATGTCCCGCTTGTTGTACATGTTATATCAGAGATTAAACATGATCAACTTATGGTACATGTCACTCACTGTAAATCTGCAGAGTGCTACTGACTCAAAATGCTATTAACTTAAAGATCGGCCCAACGGCGCGAAGTAACCTTGAAGCGCTTGATAAATCTCTTTGCGATGCGCCATATCAGGATACACGGGGTACATATCAGGCTTGGTTGTGCCATCGACTAGATAAGCGTTCTTGATCTCTGAACAGGATTCAATCACCGACTCAAAAGCTCGCGCCATCATCTCTGTGGGCAAGGAGAAGTAACGAGCAGACATCGCTTTGTCGGCAATAACGCTGCGCGCCACGTAATCGTGTTTATCTAAGTTGTTGTCGCTGAGCAATGTGGCGTCAAACAGAGACATCAAACTTTCGTTTAATGGATGAGGTCTTACTTTTCTATCGTGTAACCAACAATCACTGGCGAACAAAATGTGTTTTCGAGGGCCTGAGGTATCACCAATTTCAAACGCCTTTTCAGCAATGTAGTGGTCAAACGCATGCCAGAACTCATGCGCTAACGCACCTGCCCCTGCGTTTTTAGCGAGGGCTAATTCTCTTTGGTTTGGCGCGTAGTGTGCTTGTACACCCTTTCTGCCACCACTGCCGAACGCTAAGCCTAATGTGCCACGCAAGCCAATTGCTTCTGGTGGCAAAGCCAAGATGTAAGCCAAATCTGCTAGCGAATCGAATATCAGATTCGCAGCGAGCTCTTTCTCTTCTTTTGTTACCCAAGCGCCCACACGAATGCTGCCCATACCGAAGGTCTGTTTGATGTCCATGAAAGACACCTGATCGCCATGTCGGTAGTTTGGGCCTTCGCGCGTTTTGTATTTAAAGTGAGTTAACTTCAAAAGGGTCCTTGGAAACAGACGTAAGAATGAATAGTGTGCTCAGTGAGATGCGCCTGTGTGAGATGCATCTCTTGGAATCAAAGGACGTTAGCACTTTTGATAGCAAATTGCCGAACAAAATTAGTTTAGATTGAGTTCGAAAGCTTCCCATGAAGTTGGGTTACCTTCACGAGTGAGTGGAAAGAGTGGCTGTTGTGGTTTTGCATAGCTTAATCGGTGCAGTCTTTGAGTTACGTGGTAGCTATCAAGCCCTGATACCGTGACCAAATCCAACGCTTCTAAATCAAGGTAGCCATCCGGCATCACGGCGCGTTTGGGTGCGTGAATCGTTATAACTTCACCGATCAACATTTGCGTTTGATTGCTTTCGATTGTTATCTGTTCTTTGAACGCTAACCCTATCTTTAAACTGCTCTCCAAGACGAAGGGAGCGGGGAATGTGTCGTCATAATAGGCCGTTAAGCCGACCGCGTTGAATTCTGAGACTGGTTTAGGGTAGCGAGCCGAGGTTTGATGGGCCTTTTTAACAAAGTCAGCACCAATGCTGTTAACGGTGAAGTACTTAGTTTCTAGGATGTTTTCTAGCGTATGACGTCGGCTTTTATCTGGGCGAACAATAAAACCAAGCAGCGCGGGATCAGACCCTAGGTGAATGACAGAGCTCACTATCGCAAGGTTTTCAAGCCCCTGTTTATCACAAGTACCAATTAGGTTGGCGCTTTTAAATCCAGATAGGGAGTTAACCAAACGAATGCGGTGGCGCGGGTCCATTGTTTGGATATCTTGTTTAGAAAGGGTCATGTCCTTCATATCTTCTCTTCTTCTCATTTATTGTTATCTTCGAGCATGCTCACTAACGGACTTATATGTACGAAGAATCCGCTTTTATCGATCAAAGAGCGCTTATTGGCCGTGGGCAGTTTGTCTCTTTTATCTCTGCTACAGCGCAATGAACGAGATCCTTTGCATAGATTTACGTACGTTGACGTCCCTTTACATCACAGGAGCTAAAGTAATGATGTCGTCTTTATGAGTGTTAACAAATGAAAACAGTCCGCAGTATCATTTGGGCAATGATTGCCACAATGTCAGCCTTTTGGTTTGCGATGGAACCGCAATTATTCGCTTCAAGCGATGTCTTTGAATGGCGCTCAGCCATGATTCAGTACTCAGGTATTTTGTCTCTGGTGTTAATGTCCATCACAATGATCTTGGCGATGCGTTTGCCTATGGTTGAGAATTGGCTGAAAGGTATGGATAAAGCATATCGAGTCCATAAATGGCTCGGTATCGGTGGTGTTGCACTGGGTGTGACACACTGGTTGTGGTACCAAATACCTAAGTCATTGGTGGTGTCTGGTGTGTTAGATAAGCCTGTTCGACACGATGGTTCAGGGCCGCAAGCTGTTTTGACTGGATGGGAGTTATGGGTCAATGAATTACGCGGTATTGCTCAGAGTATTGGCGATTGGGGCTTCTACTTGTTGCTCATTTTACTGGTGGCGTCACTATGGGCGGCAGTGAAGTACAAACCGTTTAAATTGTCGCACCGTCTGATGTCGGTTGCGTACCTGTTTATCGCTTTCCACTCAGTAATCCTGCTTAAACGAGCGTATTGGGGAGAACCTATTTATTATCTAACTGTGGCATTTGCTTTGGCTGGGTCTATCGCAGCGATTTACAGTTTGTTGGGCTTGGTTGGGCGTCGTAATCGTCACTCAGCGAAGATTATCTCGACTCGCTATTTTCCACAAGCTGAAGTGATGGAGCTGGTGTTAAAACCGGAGGCATCTTGGCAAGGTCACAAAGCTGGGCAGTTTGCTTACTTGCGTTTCGGTAATGAAGACCCGCATCCGTTTACCATTGTTTCTGGCAGTGATGATCCAGAGCTGCGCTTTTTGATCAAAGAGCTGGGTGATTTTACTAATGGCCTATATGAACGAGTGAAAGCGGGCGATGCGGTTACGGTTGAAGGACCCTATGGTCGACTTTATTTTGACCTAAGCAAGCCACAAATTTGGATTGCTGGTGGTGTCGGGATAGCGTCGTTTTTTGCAACACTTGAAGCGCTCAAAACAGAACGAGATCATCCTCGTATTCAACTGTTTTATTGTACTCGCGGTGTTGATAAGCAATTAATCGATGAGTTGTGGCACCTAGCACACGCGGTTGGTGTGAAGTTGACCGTGATAGATACCTTGCACTCACCGCGGCTAAACGCCGGAAGAATTGTCAATCAATGTGGTGACCTCAACGAGTACGAGATGTATTTCTGCGGGCCGGAGTTGTTCTCTACATCACTGAAAAAAGAATTAGACACCTATCAATTTGATATTGAAAAGCACTACCACGAAGAGCTGTTTGTGATGCGTTAAAGCCAACTATTGGAGCTGTGATTGTTAAATTAGTCAATCGGCACAGTGTAAAAAGGCGTAAAGTCACTCAATTTGTTATTGCAGCGGTTTGCTATTGAGCGATACCATATAGGGCTGTTTCTTTGGTAAAGATGTAATTATGTCAGATGAAAAACTCGCACTCGAATGGATGCGCCAACAAGCTCATAAAGTTGACCCATACGTTATCGATCCATCGTTTGATGAATGCGTTGAGTTGCTTGATCCTGCCTTCAAGAAAGGCAAGAGTGTTGCTCAACTCAAGTATCTGTTATCAGAAGCAGATCGCCGAGCGGGCGCGGCAGAACGTAAGCATGCAGCCTTAAAGTATGCCAAAGAAAAAAGCCCAAATGCTGGTCAAATCTTGCGACTGCAAAGCAAGCTTCAACAAGTTCAGTTGGCTCTCAAGCTTGCCACTGGCGATAACAATATGACCATATCTCAGTTCTGTGCGGAGTACGATGTCTCTAAGCGTGACGGCAATACGGCATGGAATGAAAAGTTGGTGGAGCAGGGTAAGAGAAAGTAGTCTTTTAAACGCTTTATTCTTCTATAAACTGTCACGTTAGTTAATGTCATACACTTTTCAAAAAACGACCTATTGTTATCAATGAACGCCTTTCTAAAGCCTGAAAAATCGCTTCTCAGGCTTTAATTTTTATAGCCAACCTGTTGCATTTTTTAGCGCCTTTCCTAATTCTCGTACTGGATTTTCTCTCTATTTTTCTGAGATATCTAATGTGCGTGATACACTATTTTTCGCCCATTAATCAATTTCACTTGTGACAAAGTTATCAGAATTATGTATTTTCGGTAACGTTCCCGAAATTATCGATCTATCATCCACTCAGATACAAAAGTGAAGTAATCAACACGACTGATTTCTATTTCTTCTTCGATATAGAGCTTATACATCAAAAGTATAAGCCGAAATGTGCTTACGAATTGTTTTGGGAACGTTTGCAAATAATCCAAAACAATTAACGTGAGAACATCAGAATGAAACGACACATTTTAGCGGTTGCTGTAACAATGGGGCTAATGACTACATCGGTATTAGCAAGTGAAGACGTTGCAGCATTAGAGCAACGTATTAATGAATTAGAACAAAGGGTTGCACAAACAGAGCAGGTCTCTACCGAGGCCAATGAAAAGGCTTCTTCGTTTGAGTTTCACGGCTATGCTCGCTCTGGGTTATTGATCAACGACGACCTAAACGGCGCGACAGGTACTGGTCCTTACATGACAGCGGCGGGTGCCATTGGAGCTCCAATTGGACGTCTTGGTGTTGAAGATGATCATTACGTTGAAGCGAACTTGATTCATAAGCGATTTGCAGACGATGGCTCTAGTGCTTTGTTTCGCATCATGTTGGCCGACAGTACTGAGACAAATAACGAGTGGACTGCCAGCGAAAGCCAGTTGAATGTGCGACAAGTGTATTCAGAACTGAACCGTCTGAGCATGTTCTCTGAATCTGAAGCGTTTTCTGAAGCAACGTTTTGGGCGGGTAAACGATTCGATCGCGACAACTTTGATATTCACTTTTTCGATTCGGATATTGTCTTCTTATCAGGTACTGGTGCGGGCGTTTATGACGTTCAGATGAGCGACAACTGGAAAGCGAATTTCTCTATTTATGGCCGAGATTTTGGTGAGATTGATAGCTCGTCAACAGATGTAGAAAACTACATTGCAACCATGAATAACCGTATTGGCCAATGGCAAGTGATGTTGAGCGGTATGACCTCAGCAGACAACGATAGCCGCCTAAATGGCGCAGCTGAAAGCGGTGTACACGCAATGTTTGCGTACCATGGAGACAACTTCTTTGGTCTGAGCGAAGGCTTCTCTAAAACGGGTATGTTAGTGGGTAGTGGCCTAGGTGCAGAGCTAAAAGGCATCGGTTCAAATGGTGATCTACTGGATGACGCGAAAGCCGTTCGCCTGTTTAGCTACGGTGTCACTCGCATTGGCGACAACTGGCGCTTAGCACCTGCATTAATGGCAGAGCATAGCCAAGACCGTTTGAAGAAGAATGACGAGTTCACATGGGCTTCTTTAAACGTTCGATTAGCTCAAGAGTTCACAGAGAACTTTGAGATGGTTTACGAAGGTTCATTGCAATACATGGATTTAGACAACTCGACAGAGCAAGCGAGCGGCGGTTTCTACAAAGCGACAGTTGCACCAACACTCAAGCTTTCAACTAGCACTGGTTTCTTTGATAGGCCTGAACTGCGTTTCGCTGTGAGCTATGTGGATTGGAGTGAAGACCTGAATGGTTACTCGATTAGCACTGAAGCAGATGCTGCAACGATGGGAGAGGGCGGCGAGGTTCTGTTTGCACTGCAGATGGAAACTTGGTTCTAATTGCTTGATATATCGTTTAGATAGAGAGTGTTACTCATGATGTGATAGTCGCATCACCAAATGCCAACCTTATCGTTTCAACTCGAAGGTTGGCATTTTTTATCTTGGGATAACCTGATCTCTGAAATAAATCGCTAGCAAGACTCTCGGTCAATAGTGGTGAAGGTCAACACCATCTTGCTCATTTCAAAGCCTTTTTTCTCAATACGGTCGAGTAGCAGCTTGGCTCCATTTTCTCCCGCTTTATCAAACGCATAGTTAAACGTAGACAGCGTTGGTGTGCATACTGAAGCAAGTTCATCATCACCCACGCCGAGTACCAAGACATCCTTTCCTGGAACGAGGCCCGCTTCTTGAATTGCTCTGATCGCACCGATTGCGATACGGTCAGTGGCGCAGAATAGGCCGTCGAGCTTGGTGTGCTCCTTGAGATACTGCTTCGCCAGTTGGTAACCTGATTCTATGGTGAAGTCGCCACGGGCGTGAAATTGCAGTGTGAGGTCGTTAAATTGAAGCGATTGAGCGAAGCCTTCCGATCTCATCTTATCAACCGCAATATCATCACCTTGCACACCGATGAATCCCATATGCTTACAAGCTTTCGCTATGAGGCGATTACCCGCTTCAAACCCTACGCGAGTGTCGTCGTGCACAATGCTTGGGATGTTAAACATTGACCCGTCTTGACCAACCAATACCACGGGTACGGCAGAGCTTTGAATCGCTTTGACTAATTGGTTGTCGAGGTGGGTCGCGTACAGGATGATGCCTTCAACACGCTTCTGGTTAAATATCTGAATATATTCAAGTTCTTTATGGTGTGTTTGGTGTGTGCTCGCTAATAATACATGCTTGCCCGCTTGCTCTAAGACAGCGGTTAAACCATCGACACCCTGAGAGGTGGCATGGGAAGAAACCCTAGGAACAATCACGCCAACCAGGTTGGTTTTTTGGGACTTTAAGTCTTTAGCGACTTGGTTTGGGAGATAGCCACACTCTTCAACCGCTTTACGCACCTTCACCTTGGTCGCGTCTTTTACGCCATACTCATCATTGATTACTCTTGAAACCGTCGACTTGGAAACTCCAGCGAGACGAGCGACATCATGAAGACTAGCCATTATTCATTATCCAATTGTAATTTTAGTTTTGGGATTGTTTGCAAACAGAGCATCAAATTTACCTGTTATTAGGGGATTTTAACCCTGTCTTCTTATCCTAGGGAGATAATTTGAAGATCATTCTCACACTATTGAGCAGTTATCTTTGATCATTTGTTATTTCTAGGCAAAAATTTGTTTTGCAAACGTTCCCGAAAATTCAAAAGCTCAAATGATAATCCAATGGGGTATGTAATGAATTATCCAAAAATAGCAAAAGAGCTGCTTTCTCTATTAGGTGGTAAAAGTAATATCACCGCACTCGCACACTGCGCGACTCGTCTGCGTCTTGCGGTTGCAGACCAAGATAAAATTGATGAACAGGCGATTGATAACCTAGAAGGGGTTAAGGGCCAGTTTAAAGTGGCAGGTCAATATCAGATCATCTTTGGCTCAGGCATCGTAAACCAAGTTTATGCTGAGTTGGCTAAGCTGACTGAAATGACGGAAATGTCGACCAACGATGTGGCGTCTGCAGGTGCTGACAACCAAAATATCCTGCAACGCGCGGTGAAAGGCCTGTCTGATATTTTTGTACCAATCATTCCGGCGATTGTTGCTGGTGGTTTGTTGATGGGTATCTACAACCTATTGACGGCTCAAGGCTTATTCATTGATGGCAAATCTTTAATCGACGCTAATCCGGGTTTGACCGACCTAGCAAACATGATCAATACATTTGCTAATGCTCCTTTTGTGTACTTACCTATTTTATTAGCATTTTCAGCGAGTAAGAAGTTTGGTGGTAACCCATACCTTGGCGCGGCTTTAGGTATGTTGATGGTTCACCCAGACTTGCTTAACGGCTGGGGCTTCGGTGGCGCATCAGTGTCGGGCAGCATTCCGGTTTGGAACATTTTAGGTTTCGAAATCGAGAAAGTAGGCTATCAAGGTTCAGTACTACCCGTTCTTGTTTCTGCGTTTATTCTAGCGAAAGTTGAGCTTGGGCTGCGTAAAGTTATTCCTTCGGTTCTGGATAACTTGCTAACGCCGCTATTGGCGATTTTCATAACTGGTTTGTTAACATTCACGATTGTTGGTCCATTTACTCGTGATATCGGCTTCCTGCTTGGTGACGGCCTAAATTGGTTATACAACAGTGCTGGCTTCATTGGCGGTGCGGTGTTTGGTTTGATTTATGCGCCGTTTGTTATTACTGGTATGCACCATAGCTTTATTGCTATTGAAACTCAGCTGCTTGCGGATATCGCAACGACTGGCGGTACGTTCATCTTCCCTATCGCGGCGATGTCTAACGTGTCACAAGGTGCAGCGGCACTGGCGGTTGGTTTCATGAGTAAAGATAAGAAAATGAAAGGTATCGCGATTCCTTCTGGTGTGACTGGCTTGCTTGGTATTACTGAACCTGCAATGTTCGGTGTGAACTTGAAGCTTCGCTATCCATTCATTGCTGCGGTTTGTGCCGCTGCGATTTCAAGCGCGTTTATCACGATGTTCAATGTGAAAGCACAAGCACTGGGTGCGGCGGGTATTCCTGGCATCATCTCAATATCACCAGAAAAGATTGGCTACTACGTGGTAGGTATGATTATCGCGTTCGTGACTGCCTTTGCTCTGACCGTTGTTTTAGGTCTGCGCGAGCGCAGCAAGCAAAACATTAAAGCAACAGCTTAACGTTTCTCCCTAGAAGTGAAGCCCCCCTTTTCACTTCATTTCCTAAGCTTTGGGGTGCTAGCTAGGTGATTTGGCTTAGCTAGCCTTTTTATATTTTTACATGACAGCGTGAAGTGTCACCTTGCTTTTGGTTGCTACTGCTTTCGATTGCCATCGCTTTCGGTTGTCATGATTTTCAGTTTTAAGGTAAGAAAGATGAATCAAGTTTGGGTAACTGGAGACGCCGTCGTCGACCTCATTCCGGAGACTGACGCGACATTATTGAAATGTCCGGGCGGTGCGCCTGCTAATGTCGCGGTAGCGATTTCTCGCCTTTTAGGCAAAAGCGCATTTTTTGGCCGAGTGGGTAACGATCCGTTTGGCACTTTTATGGAAGTGACTCTGCAAAAGGAAGGTGTGAATACCGAGCGTTTGGTGAAGGACCCTGAACAACGCACGTCAACCGTGGTGGTCGATCTTGATGACCAAGGCGAGCGTAGCTTTACGTTTATGGTTAAGCCAAGTGCCGACCAGTTTATGTCTGTTGAAGACATTCCCGAATTTAAGAAAAACGAGTGGCTACACGTCTGCTCGATCTCTTTGGCTAATGAACCAAGCCGAAGCAGTACCTTCGAAGCGATCCGACGTATGAAAGCCGCGGGCGGTTACATCAGCTTCGATCCAAACCTTCGTGATGAAGTGTGGCAAAACCCATCTGAAATTAAGTCTGTGGTCATGAAAGCGGTTGAGTTGGCGGATGTGGTTAAATTCTCAGAAGAAGAACTGGACTTCTTAACCGATTCAACTTCGATGGAACAAGGCTTGGCTAACATTGCAGATCTTAACAACACGCTTGTTCTGGTTACGCAGGGCGCGAAAGGCGTTTGGCGAGTATTTGAAAACCAAGGTGTGTTGATTTCAGGTCGCTCAGTGACGCCAGTGGATACCACGGGTGCAGGCGATGCTTTTGTTGGCGGTTTGCTTGCAAAGCTTTCTCAAGATGATGAGTGGAACAATCAACAAGTCGTCGATTCTGCAATTCAGTGGGCGAATGGGTGTGGTGCACTGGCGACCACGCAAAAAGGCGCAATGACCGCACTTCCAACGCAAGAAGCTCTTACTCAGTTTATTCAAAAAGACTCTTCAAATACGAATGCCGTAGAGGAGAGTGTATGAGTTTGAACTCGAACTGGACAGTAGAGCAAAGATATCGCCGTATAGAAGATATTTCTCTAGAGAGTATTGATGCGATGGTAGAGCTTCGCAAACAAGACTCTGGCTATCCAAGCTACCATATTGCGCCTAAGTTTGGTCTGCTTAATGATCCGAATGGTCTGTGTTTCTTTAATGGTGAACACCACCTATTTTACCAATGGACGCCAGTTGGCCCCGTCCATGGTATGAAGTACTGGTACCACCTTTCTACCAAAGACTTCGTTCATTTCGAAGACCACGGCATTGGCTTGCACCCAGACCAAGATTACGACTCTCACGGTGTTTACTCTGGTGGTGCATTGGTTGAAAACGACAATGCATTGTTGTTTTTTACAGGTAACAAGCGCGACGGAAATTGGTTGCGAGTGCCAACTCAATGTTTTGCCAAGATGACTGCTGACGGCAAAATAGAAAAGCACGGCGTGGTTATCGAAAACGATCACTACACCGAACATTTCCGCGACCCAAAAGTGTGGAAACAGGGCGGCGATTATCTGATGGTTGTGGGTGCTCAAACGCCTCAAAATACTGGCTCTATGGCGCTATATTGCAGCCGAGACCTGATGAATTGGCAGCACAAAGGTCCAATTCAAACTCGTTACAACAACCTTGGCTATATGTGGGAGTGCCCTGATTTCTTTGAAATAGATAATCAGTCGGTGATGCTATTTTCTCCGCAAGGCGTGTCTAGTGAAAACCCATACGACTTCAAAAATATCTATTCTGTGGCTTACATTTTGGGTGACCGCTTGAACCTAGATACGGCGAAACTGGAAAATCATCAAGACATTGCGCAGCCAGATTACGGCTTTGATTTCTACGCACCACAGACTTACTTAGATGATAAAGATCGTCGCATTTTGATTGCTTGGATTGGTCTGCCTGAGATTGATACACCTTCTAATGCGCATCAGTGGGCGGGCATGTTGTCGTTACCACGCGAACTTCAAATCCAAGATGGCTATCTTGTTCAGTCTGCTTTACCTGAATTGAAAGCGCTACAGGGGGAAGCTGTTACGATTGAAAATGCTCTTGAATTGGATACAACCAGCTTCATGGTTGAGCTCGAAACGGATACTGACGAGTTTGAGTTTACACTTGCCAACGTTGCGGGTGATAACATCGTGTTCAGTGCGGCAGATAATGAGTTCATTCTTGATCGCAGCAATATGTCTCAACTCTACGCTGAAGAGTTTGGGTGTGTTAGAAAAGCGCCGAGGTTGAGCGCCAAGCAAACCATCGAGGTCTATGTCGACAAGTCGGTCATCGAAATATTCATCAATTGTGGTAAGCACACAATGACTAGCCGCTTCTTCATTGATGATTTAAGCATGCTGTCCATCAAAGGTGACGTAAAAACCGTTTATCGTTCAATGAGCCCAATTGAAGGGCTAGATGATTAAGCCATCTTTGTTTCACCAAAAAGCCGCTGCCCAACAGCGGCTTTTGTTTGAGTCTGTTGCATCGTGTTGTGCAGGCTTTCTGAGCTTATCTGTTGCTCCAAGCAATTCAGATCCAATACCCACGCTAAGGTCGAATGTTATTGAAGCTGACCTTCTGCGTTCCATCTCCAAGTTTCTCCAACTTAACTACGTCTCCTTGATAGTAATACGGTTCCATTGGCATATTGCTGTTGGTCGGCCTTGCGTAATGCAATACTGCTGGCTTCGCGTCAACTTGCTGAGCGAACAAATAGCCAATCAGCGCATGTTCAAACTGGTGATAACCGTTGCCCCAATGGAAAGCTTTGGTGCGTTTTGGGTCAAGCCCGACACCGCCGTATTTGTGGTCGACCCATACATCATGAAAGGTCGGTAACGTGTATTGCAGGACGTCTTTCATCGAACCATCGACAAGTGAAACCGTCATTGCTGCTTGATCAAGTTCCGCCCACTCCCATGATGAAGCCCACTCACTGTGCGGTCTGCTTTGCCAGCCAGTTATCTCTTGTCCTTTCCAGGCTTTCTGAAGTTCCTCGCCATAATATTGGGAGACACTCACGAACTCTTTCTGATATTGCGCCTGATCCAAAGTGTATTTCATACCGTCTAAACCAAACTCTGACCATTCAGAGTTATTCAATGTTTGGCCTGTAAGGTAAGTCATCCAATACGCTTTGATGGTGTGTCCAAAATCATTGTGATTAGCATTCGGCATCATCGCTGCTTTATCGTGAATTGCACCGTAGAAGCGTTGTTCATCTTCAGAATGGTATTGGTCAATCATGGCTTGCGTGAGCCAGTTTAAGTCATCAAGCCATTTTGATTTGATGGGCTCTTTGAGCAGAGGAGCGACTAACAGCATGTAACCGTTAATCTGATCAAGTTGCGCGACCAGTTCACGCTGTGTGGCTTTGCCATCTTCACCATCCGCAAGTACCCAAGCAAGACCGCTGTTGTCGCTAAGTCGATATTTATCAAAGATAAAAGCTTGTTGTGCGATGAGTGCTTCTTCTACCTTTTTGTCTTGAGTCAGGTAGTAGTACATGGCAAGGCCTACTAATGCATACGCTTGATCTTGAGAAGTACGCTGCTGCCAATTCTGGCCTACTTTTCCCTCTTTTGTGTAGCCGATAAAGCCGCCGTTTTGCTTATCTTCTAGCTGATCAATGATGTAGTAGGCTCCTTGCTTGGCAAGCGCTAAAGCCTGCTTATCGCCACTAAGGTGGTAGAGCACGCCATAGGCATAAGTTTGACGTGACTTCATCCGCGTAAACTCTTTGCCAAAGTGTGGCGTGATCCAGCCTTTGTTTAGTTCATGGCACACATCAGAAACATCGAGCAAGGTACCGTCATCACAGCGGAAAGTAGGGAAGTTTCCTACCGGTTCTCCTTGAGCGCTAGGCATTAACCAATAAGGTGCAAGCCCTTCAGTCGCATGGTTGAGCCACTCTTCTCCAGAAGGAAGATGGGCGTTGGCAGATACGGCGAAGCTAGTAATACTGAGTAATGCGATCGTTGCTCGTAACATGATGTTTATCTTAACTATTTGAATTTCTTTGAATATAAACAATCACATCTGCACATTGTGATTAGGCGATCACAATCGACCAAATTAATAAGGTTTAGATAAAAGCTCACAGACTAGTGAGCTTTGGAAGGGTGTCTTGTATTTTATACTGGCTTGCCCGCCTCATCTTCTTCAACCACATCGGTTTCTAAGCTTGCCTCTGCCAGCCATTTTTGTATTGATGGACTGTTAAGCACACGTTGTTGATACTGCGATGCCTTTTCGGAAAGTTGTATTCCATAGGTTTCTACGCGCAATGCGACGGGTGCAAACATCGCATCGGCAATCGACCATTCACCAAATAACCATCCCTCTGGGTATTGTTCCATTTGTGCAGACCATATTGCATCAATACGAGCGATGTCTTTCAGTGCGTCTTCACTCAGTGTGAGCTTTCGTTGTGCGCGGCAGTTCATCGGCATTTCATTTCTGACGGCAAAGAACCCAGAGTGCATCTCGGCGGAAATTGCTCGGGCATGGGCGCGTTCTTTCACTGAGCTAGGCCACGCTGCACCGTCCAAATAGGCATCGTTAACGTATTCGAGAATCGCCAATGAATCCCACACCGCAACATTACCATCAACTAGGGTTGGAACCTTGGCCGTTGGCGTCACTTTCGCCAGAGTGTCGTAAAAATCAGAGGTGAACAGCTTGAGCTTGATGACTTCTGCATTCAGGTTGTAGTTGTCGAATATTAGCCATGCGCGCAGTGACCAAGTTGAGTAGTTCTGGTTTCCAATATAAAGCTGCATCGTTGCTTCCTTGCGTTTGGTGGGCATGCATTTGAGATTAGGGGATTGTATTGCGGCGCACTAACGGATAATTTTGATGCAATACATTAACAAAAACGATGGGTGGTGATTTCAATATGGATATTGATGCTTTGCGAGGCTTTCTCGCGTTTGTAGAAACCAGTAGTTTCACTCGTGCAGCGAAACAGATAAATCGCACCCAATCGGCATTCAGTGCTCAGATGCGTAAGTTGGAAGAAGAACTCAACGTCACTCTTTTCCAGAAAGAAGGACGTAATTTAATACTGACTGAAGCTGGCTTAGCGCTGCGATCTCATGCCGAACAGTTGGTCGCCCTTCACAATACCGCACTTAAGCAAGTAAAGCGTTACGAAGACAAACAACCTCTGCGACTCGGCTGCCCTGAAGACTACAATGACACCATTCTGCCGAAAGTGATTCGCCTGTTGCAGAAAGCAGAACCCACCTGTTCAATCCAAATATTCAGCCTGCCCAGCATTACGCTGAGAGAGTGGTTGGATGACGGCAGGCTTGATGCGGCGATTGTCACCCGAGCGCCCGATAGTGAAGAGGGTTACTGGCTCACTCATGATATCGGAGTATGGATAAGCAGCCCTGATTATGTGTTCGATGAGTCTAAACCAGTGCCATTAGCCTTGTTTCAGACCGATTGTAAGTACCACGCCGCGGCAGTGAATGGCTTAACCAAGCAGGGCACGCCTTATCAGTTATTGGCGTGTAGCAATACTGCTTCAGCGCAGCGAGCGATCGTTAAAGCTGGATTAGCCATTGGCGCGATGGGTAAGCTGAGCGTGACTTCAGATTTGAGAATCCTCGATGATATGCCACCGTTGCCTTCGGTCGATATTGTGCTGATCCTAGCGGCCAAGCATCACCCGGTATTGGATAAAGAAGTGCTCAATCAACTTGTGGAGTTGGATTCTGAGTAGCTTAGATTCCTTTTCCTACTATAGAATCCCCAAGCTCTTTAGCTTTCGATAAATGGTATTGCGGCTGATACCGAGTATTCTCGAAGTCTTACTTATGTTGCCTTGGTTGGCTTGATAGGTTTGCAGCAAGGTTTCTTCAACGGTACTTCTTAAATCGTTACTCGCTGTACCTTTGATGGCATTAGGAGTCATTAGCTGATGCTGATTATCGTGTGCTAATGACGTGAGATGTTGAGCAAGGTGGCTGGGCACATGCTCGAGTGTGAGTTGGGGTTCATCACTTGCTAATAGAGCAGCAACCTTAAGTAAGTTGTCTAATTCGCGGATATTACCCGGCCAAGAATAGGCGCACAGTAAGCTCATCAAGTGCGGGCAGATTGTCTGTTCGTCTTCGGCGTATTTACGATGAATGTGCTCGATTAAAGCGTGCTTGTCTTGTCGGTGTTGTAGGCTTGGCAAGGTGAAAGCTAAGCCATTGAGTCTGTAATACAGGTCTTGCCTAAACTCACCTGTTGCGACTAACTGCTCGAGGTTTTTGTGAGTTGCAGCGATGATCTGACAATCGACTTGATAGCTTTGATTAGAACCAACTGGCACCACGGATTTGTCTTGCAGAACATGCAGTAGTCGGCACTGAGCTTCTAAAGGCATGTCGGCGATCTCATCTAGAAATAAGATCCCTTTATCTGCCTGGCGGATCTTGCCTTGGAAACCTTTGTGGCTTGCGCCCGTAAAAGCCCCCGGCGCGTAGCCAAACAGTTCAGATTCGATAAGATCTTTCGGTAGCGCCCCGCAATTTACTGCTACTAAGGGTGAAGATTTACGCTGGCTTTGCTTGTGCAGTGCTTTAACAAATTCGCCTTTACCAACCCCTGTTTCACCTAGGATTAATAGGCTGATTCCTTTGTCGATAACCTTGTTGGCTTGCTGCCAAGCGTGTTCTATCTGTTGTTCGCCATGGTGCAAATCGCACGATGCTGAAATGGAACGCGTGCGCTTGGTCGTTGTTTGTTTGAGGTGCTGTTTCTCAAACACAAAGGGCGTGTCTAATGAGGTTCGGTTGAAGAGAGTGTCGATGCACTCGCCGACGATTGAGGTTTGATCCAGCAGTTGAGATGCGACTTGATTGTGCGCGACTACCTCGCCAGCTTCGTTCGCTATCACTATCCCTTGCCAACCACTGTGTAATAAAGATTTCTCACACGCAAGATCGATTCGAGTGGTGCCTTGTGGGATGTGGCTCAGTAGCTGGTTCTCAACAAGCTGAACCATATTTTGAACCAGTAGTTGCACCGAACTGTCGTGTTGCTGTTGCTCGCTGGTAATGTCTAACACCCCAACCATTTGACCTTGATGGTCAAACACCGGACTCGCTGAACAACTGATAAATCGATGCTGGTGGATGAAGTGCTGTTCGCCAATGATAGATACTGGCTTGGCCTCAACAATCGCGGTGCCAATCGCGTTGGTGCCTTTAAGTTGTTCCTGCCAACACGCACCAGAGCTGAGTGCAATCGAAGTCAGTTTCTCCTTAAACCGCTCTTGTCCCCAACTAGCCAGAATCACCCCTTCAATGTCGGTCAAGATCAAACGACTGTCGGTACGTGCAAACATCTGGTTGAACAGAGGCAGTGCATTACGTTCGACGATTTGAATCAAGCTCGATGATTGATGACGTCGCTGCTTCAGAATCGACTGTGGCAGGCGAATATCTTCAGGAAGTCGTCTCTGTTTTAGACCCGCTTCTGTGCTGCGGTGCCAAGAGGACGAAAGCCAATCTGAGGTGTTTGCTTGTTGAAGGTGCATGACTGTTCCATGTCGTAACAGTGAGGGTGTACCAATTTGGAACAGTTGAACACTGGAGTGGTTTCCATACGTCCGTTCAATGCCAACTCACTTTGGGTTGTAAACGTTTGGTAATCATAGTTTTACAATTTATTAACAACAAGTTTTGAAGTTCTGGCGTGTGATTTGCGTTGTTACTGTTGTGAAGAAAACACGAAGTATCAGTGTTTTAAACAGAAAGCATAAACATGGGCGTCTCGCCATGAGTTCTTTTCTCAAGGGGAGCCGCCACAAAAATAAGACAGTTCTAGCTCAATAACGAATATCAAATCGAAGAAGGATCTAACTATGATTTACGCACAGCCGGGTAGTGACAACGCAGTGGTGAACTTTAAAGCTCAATACGATAACTTTATCGGTGGCGAGTGGGTGAAGCCTGTCAGCGGCGAGTATTTTGATAACACTTCCCCAGTGAATGGTCAGGTGTATTGCCAAGTGGCACGTTCAACAGAGGCAGACATTAGCTTGGCACTCGATGCGGCGCATGCGGCTCGTGCTAGTTGGGCTGCGACCAGTGTGACAGAACGTTCCAATATCCTACTTAAAATTTCCGATCGCATTGAAGCGCACCTAGAAGAAATCGCGGTGGCGGAGACGTGGGAAAACGGCAAGCCTGTGCGTGAAACTCTAGCGGCAGACATCCCGTTAGTTGTTGACCACTTCCGTTACTTTGCAGGCTGTATTCGGGCGCAAGAAGGCAGCGCAGCCGAGCTAGATTCAAACACCGCGAGCTACCACTTCCCAGAACCCATCGGTGTGGTGGGGCAGATCATTCCTTGGAACTTCCCGATTTTAATGGCGGCTTGGAAATTGGCGCCAGCACTGGCTGCGGGTTGCTGTGTTGTGATGAAGCCAGCGGAGCAAACACCGACATCGATCTTAGTGATGATGGAGAAGATCGCTGATCTTCTACCTGCAGGCGTAGTCAACATCGTCAATGGTTTTGGTAACGAAGCGGGTCAAGCGTTAGCAACCAGCGATCGTTTAGCGAAATTGGCCTTTACCGGTTCGACAGAAGTCGGTCACCACATCTTGAAATGTGCGGCTGAAAGCTTGATTCCATCAACGGTTGAGCTTGGCGGTAAGTCTCCAAATATCTATTTCCCAGACATCTTTAACCATGAAGACGAATACCTTGATAAGTGTGTCGAAGGCATGTTGCTGGCGTTCTTCAACCAAGGTGAAGTGTGTACCTGTCCATCACGTGTGCTGATCCATGAATCGGTGTACGACAAGTTCATCGCCAAGGTGGTCGAGCGTGCTCAAACTATTAAACAAGGTAACCCGCTAGATACTGATACTCAGGTTGGCGCACAAGCTTCAAAAGAGCAGTTCGATAAGATTCTGAGCTACCTTGAAATCGGTCGTCAAGAGGGTGCGAAAGTGCTGACAGGTGGCGAAGTTGCGCAGCAATCTGATGATCTCGGTAATGGTTATTACATCCAGCCAACAATGTTGGAAGGGCACAACAAGATGCGAGTATTCCAAGAGGAGATCTTCGGTCCTGTTATCGCGGTGACGACGTTTAAAGATGAAGCAGAAGCACTCGAGATAGCCAATGATACCGAATATGGCTTGGGTGCAGGCGTGTGGACGCGTGATGCAAACCTCGCGTATCGAATGGGTCGCAACATTGAAGCCGGCCGTATTTGGGTGAACTGCTACCACGCTTACCCAGCTCATGCCGCGTTTGGTGGTTACAAGAAGTCGGGTATCGGCCGTGAGACACATAAGATGATGCTCGATCACTACCAAAATACTAAGAACCTGTTGATCAGCTACGATACTAACCCACTAGGATTTTTCTAAAATAGATAGGTTCTAGAACAGTCTATTAGGAAGTCACTAGCAACGAGATGGCTTAAACAATACAAGTAAAATGAAAAGCAAAACGCCAAGTTCTTATGAGCTTGGCGTTTTTATGTTTGAATCGCTTTAGTTTTTCGAAAAGAAGATCTCTGGCTTATGGTTCGGGCCATAGTTGCCTTCTAGTTGGGTAAGTTCTAATCCTTGTTTGCCTATCAAAGAGCCGACTAACTGGCGGTTGAACGGGTAGCTGTCGGGGTTGTTAATATACTCTTCAACATCAATCCATTTAGCTTCTGCAATTTCATCTGTGTCTTGAATCGCAATTTCTTGAGTTTGAGCGATAAGGTGACAAATAAAGTAGAGGTTTGATTTACCGAATTGATACGGGTGTCTTGTCGCCATGCCAACCACAGAAACGAACGTTGCCTCGATACCGGTTTCTTCCAAGGTTTCACGAACCACCGATTCTTCAATGCCTTCACCCAACTCAATATGACCGCCCGGTAATTTGTAACCCGTCATGCCGTGCTCTTTGATCATCAGAACTTGATTGTGTTCGTTAGTGATTAACGCACCAGCACCCAAGGTGTGGGTCGGAATGAAAGGCACAAACTCTACAATCTCGGATTTGTGGATCAGCGTAATCTCGTCTTCTAAGCAGTTGTGAAACACAAAGCCAAGCTCAGTCGCCACCGGAATAAGGTGCGAGAGTGAAATAGGTAAGCTAATCCAAATAATGCCTTTGCTATTCTGCTTTGAAAATTCGGTGATCTCGCTGAGTTCGGCATTGAATGAGTCAACATCGTGAGGGGCTGTTGCTGGGTCAATGATGATGCCGTTAAATTTGTCGAGCGTAAATTCCACGGGTGATCCTTTATTATTTTGATTTATTGGGCGTCGAGCATGGTCTGAGCTTATCGTATCTAAAGAGCTTATAACACCTTGAGAGCAAGGGCAGCAGTGAATCAAAAGTAGGCAATGCAGTTTATGTCGAACGGGTCGGGATAAGTGGAGGGTGTTGCTAGAAACAAAAACTGCGCTTGGAAGCCAAAGCGCAGTTTTAAAATGAGGTTTATTGCAGTTCGATTTTAACGAATATAGTTCGCGTTAATACTCACGTACCAGTGTTGAAGCTTGCCATCAGATTTCTTGATCCACAAATCGTTGGTGTAGCTATCAATCTTGCCGTTAACCGTAAGGTTGAATGTGTTCTCGTCGAATTCGCCAAGCTTCACGAACTGGTCCGTGGTAATCAGGAATGGGTCCATGTCGTCTACACCAACCACATCTGAAATCACATAGTAGTGGTAAGTCAGCGGCTTGCTCGCATCATTCGGGTTGCTGCGATACGCAACAAGCTTGAATGGTTCCGTTAATGGAACGTCGAGCGTTTGCTTGTCCATGGTCGCTGGAATTGGAATAAACAGCCAAGCGGTAAACAGACCGCTCAATAAAACCATCAGGAAGAAAAGAGTCTTAATTGCTTTCATAGCAACCTTCAAAATATGGGGGATGTTAATGGGGCTATGGTAACTAGGGAGAGTAAAGATGCAAGCTCTGTTATTACCCTATCTTATCTCAGCTTAATCTAGCGCAAAGAAAGCGGTTCGGTTAACTCGAAATGTAAACACGAGTGCTTAACTCTTGATTATGGCTTAAGAGAATTCGTTATTTGAACCAATCTTGGTTTTTAACCAGTCTCTCGAAACAAGGCGAAGAACTGTCGCGAAATGACCTATATAGATAAAATTCAGTACGATAAGAATAGCGCATGAATATTTTTTGAGCGTTTTCTTATGCATTTAAATCCACGGTTAAGTGGCGAATACCATTCTTATGTCGATCACTCATTTCGTATCGATTGTTCACTTGGCTCCAATCCATTTGGCGCACCAGAAATTCCTGAACATGTGATCAAAGATATTATCTACGGTATTGATAAGTACTATTGCCACAGGGAGCTTTCGGAGCTGACTTATCTGACTCGCCAGTTTATTGGGATTGAAGATTGTCGTATTACGTACACCACGGGCTCTCTTGGGGCGCTAGAACTTATCTTCAATAAACTTATCGATCACAACAATCGCACCATGATAGGCATTGGCCCTCAGTTTGTTGAAGCAGTATCAGAGTTCACTTTGGTGGGCGGGAAGTACCAGTCCATCAACATGTTTGATTATCAAAACGAGTCGGATCTGTTCGGTGTGTTGGCATCAAAAATAAGCAGTCAAAATCCTGCCTTGGTGTATATCGATAATCCCAACAACCCAACGGGTCGAATCTACGACAGAGCTTATCTGGTCGAGATAGCGAGAGTATGTGAGCGTTCTGGCGCTATTTTGATTGTCGACGAGGCATATGGTGAATACCTGACCCCTGAGCAGTCTATGCTCGATCAGACCTTAGTCTTGGACAACTTAATAGTTTTACGAACCTTTTCTAAAGGTTTAGGGCTCGCTGGGATTCGACTCGGTTACTTAGCCAGCAGTGAAAACCTGACTTCTGCAATCGAAGCTGCGGTGAGTGTGTTTACGCCGACTTACCCCTCAATAAAAATCGCATCGGCGACCTTACCCAATGCAAAACACTTCTTAGAAATGAACCGCAGCAAAACTGAATACTTTAAGCAGCAAATGATCAGCTTGTTGTCTGAGAACAATATTGAGGTGGTTGGCACGTCAATATCGACGCCCATTATGTTGTTGAAAAAGAGAGGAACTCACCTTTCAAAGCTATTTGAGAGTATCGGTATTAAGACATGTTCGGGTGTCGATTTTGCTATTACGTGCGACGCGATGACTGAAGAGTATGTTCGATTACGAATTGTTGGCAATGATATAGATTTAGAAGCGTTAAAGCAGCGTATTAAGCAGTTATAAAAGCAACCGTTATAAAATCAGTAGGCATAAAAAAGCCCGCACCTTGCGTTTACAAAGTGCGGGCTAAATTCATCTGGCTACTTGTTTAAGTAAGCAGCGTGGAACTCAATGTGTTCATCAATAAAGCTAGAGATGAAGTAGTAGCTGTGGTCGTAACCAGGCTGCATACGTAGATCTAAATCGGCATTGGTTACCTTAGCGGCTTCGACTAATTGCTCAGGTTTAAGCTGTTCAATCAGGAAGTTATCGGCTTCACCTTGGTCGACCAACATTGGCAGTTTAGTGCCTTTGGTTTTTAGAAGCTCAGAGGCATCGTAGTGTTTCCACTCTTCAATATCCAAGCCTAGGTATTGGTTGAAGGCTTTTTGTCCCCAAGGGCATTGCATTGGGTTGGTGATTGGGCTGAATGCAGAGATAGAACGGTAGCTATCTTCGTTTTTAATGCCAATCGTTAGGGCACCATGTCCGCCCATGCTGTGACCAGAAATCGATTTTACGGATGTAACAGGGAAGAACGACTCAATTAATGCAGGGAGCTCTGTTACCACGTAATCGTACATGTGGTAATGGCTGTCCCATGGCGCTTGAGTGGCATTCACATAGAAGCCTGCACCTTGGCCGAGATCGTAATTTTCATCGTCGGCAACACCTTCGCCACGTGGGCTAGTGTCTGGTGCAACAATCGCGATGCCTTGCTCAGCCGCGGCTTTGAAAGCGCCGGCTTTTTGCATGAAGTTTTCATCGGTACAGGTTAAGCCTGACAACCAATACAAAACAGGAACTGGGTTTTCTTTGCTTGCGTTAGGTGGCAAGAAAATCGCAAAACGCATGTTGCAGTCAAGCGTTGCAGAAAAGTGGGTGTATTGTTTGTGCCAACCACCAGCAACCTTTGCTTGGCTAATGTTTTCGATTGTCATCTATTGTGCTCCGTTAGGTTGATGGTTTGGGAGTAAATTTGTCTATATTACATAAAGTTTCACCACCCACCGGGCAGGAGGTGGTGAAGACAGTTTGTTGCTATTCATTTGTAGCTGTGGCCTCGATGCTCGAAAGAATCGAGGCCAAGATGTGTTACTTATCCATGTGTAGAACAGTACGGATAGATTCACCTTTGTGCATTAGGTCGAATGCTTCGTTTACGTCTTGCAGACCCATTGTGTGAGTGATGAACTCTTGAAGGCCAAACTCACCCGCCATGTAACGGTTTACGATTTCTGGAAGCTCAGAGCGGCCTTTAACACCACCGAAAGCAGAGCCACGCCATACACGACCAGTCACTAGTTGGAATGGACGAGTTGCGATCTCTTGGCCTGCACCCGCAACACCAATGATGACAGATTCGCCCCAACCTTTGTGACAGCACTCAAGGGCTTGACGCATCACGTTTACGTTACCGATACACTCGAAAGAGTACTCAACACCACCGTCTGTCATCTCAACGATAACGTCTTGGATTGGCTTGTCGAATTTAGTTGGGTTGATGCAGTCAGTCGCGCCAAGCTGTTTTGCTAGCTCGAATTTGCTCTCGTTGATATCAACACCGATGATGCGGTCAGCACCAGCCATGCGAGCACCAATGATTGCAGAAAGACCGATACCACCTAGGCCGAATACAGCAACGTTGTCGCCTTTTTCAACTTTAGCTGTGTTAAGTACCGCGCCCATACCCGTAGTTACACCACAACCTAGAAGACAAACTTCTTCAAGTGGTGCTTCTTTGCTTACTTTCGCTAGAGATATTTCTGGAAGTACTGTGTACTCAGAGAAAGTCGAGCAACCCATGTAATGGAAAATTGTTTCGCCATTGATAGAGAAGCGGCTTGTACCGTCTGGCATTAGGCCTTTACCTTGCGTTTCACGAACGGCTTGGCATAGGTTAGTTTTACCAGATTTACAGAACTTACATTCGCCACATTCTGCTGTGTAAAGTGGGATAACGTGGTCGCCAATCTCAACACTTGTAACGCCTTCGCCGATCATCTCAACGATACCGCCACCTTCGTGACCAAGAATTGAAGGGAAGATACCTTCTGGATCGTCACCTGATAATGTGAATGCGTCAGTGTGACAAACACCAGTAGCAACGATGCGAACTAGAACCTCACCAGCTTTAGGAAGTTGTACATCAACTTCTTCCATTTTTAGTGGCTCGCCAGCTGCCCATGCAACCATTGCTTTTGATTTGATATGCGTTTGACCAGGTTTAATTTCGATTGTCATTGGATGTTTCCTATATGTCAGTACAGCGGATAACTGTGCAATTAAATTCAACCCGTTAAGCGTAGTTGAGCTTAATTGTTTCCGCTCTCTCGTTTTGTTGGAGCTAGTATAGGTGTGAGTGCATGTTTTGATAATCCCCTTAAATAGAAAATGATTATTACGTATTTGTAATAATAGAGCATTTAGGTTCCTCGTGTTAACCGAAAGTCACACTTAAGAATTTTTAAGGTACGTCATAATAATTGCTTACTGAAAATCGCATGAATTGGAAATAAAACTACAATATTCTGAGCGCCGTATTTAATGTTGTGGACTCAAACATGCTTTTATCTCTTCCGCCTCCAGTGATGCTGTCACTCGCCATCGTGCTTGAAGTTGTCGCGACTTCTCTATTGCCTAAAACGCAGCAATTTACTTCCCTTCCTGCTACCGCCGCAGTACTCGTCGGTTATGGCTTTGCTTTTTATCTGTTGTCTCTCACGGTTCAAACCATGTCTTTGGGTGTCGCCTATGCGATTTGGTGTGGGGCAGGGATAGTGTTGGTCGCGGCGTTGTCTTGGTTGGTCTACGGGCAAAAGCTAGACATCTACGCGATCATTGGCATCGCTTTGATTCTGTCTGGTGTGGTGATCATCAACCTGTTTTCAACGTCGGTGAGTCACTAAGAGTCTATTTCCTACTTCTGAAGGAACAAACTAATTGGAATCTAGAGTAGTTAACCTTCAACTTAAGGTATTGAATATAAAATAGTAATTTCAATAAATGCATTTTGTGCATGTATTTTATGAAAACAGCTCACTTTACTCATAGATTGGTCGGTTTAGTATAGCCAGCAGAAACCAATGATTATAAATAATCATCGATATTGTCTGTTTATCAATAACTTAGGAGGTCATTATGACTATTCCGACAACCGATATGATGGAAGCTTGGGCGGGATTTCAAGCTGGCGAGTGGCAAACATCCGTTAATGCACGTGATTTTATTCAGCGAAACTACACCCCTTATGAAGGTGATGAATCTTTTCTTGCGGACGTGTCGGACTCGACGACACAGCTATGGGAATCGGTGCTAGAGGGTATTAAAGAAGAAAGCCGCACTCATGCCCCTGTCGATTTTGATACTGATATCGTTTCCACTATCACCTCACACGATGCAGGTTACATTGCAAAAAACCTCGAAAAAATCGTGGGTCTACAAACCGATAAACCACTGAAACGCGGCATCATCGCTAATGGTGGTATTCGAATGGTGAAAACGTCGTGCGAAGTGTACGGTCGTGAATTAGAGCCACAAATCGAAAAGATCTTCACTGAGTACCGCAAAACGCATAACCAAGTAGCGTTCGATCTTTATACTGACGAAATTAAAGCATGTCGCCGTTCTGGTATTATTACTGGTCTGCCAGATGCTTATGGTCGTGGACGCATTATTGGCGACTACCGTCGTCTTGCTTTGTACGGTATCGACTTCCTAAAATCAGACAAAAATGAGCAGTTCAAATCAACTCAGAAGATGCTTGAAACGGGTGGTGATTTAGATAAGACATTGCGTCTACGTGAAGAGCTTACTGATCAAATTCGTGCCCTTGATGAAATGCGAGAAATGGGTTTGAAGTACGGCATTGATATGTCTTCTCCTGCTCGTACTGCGCAAGAGGCAATCCAGTTTACCTATTTTGGCTACTTAGCTGCGGTTAAGTCTCAAAATGGTGCTGCGATGTCGCTAGGCCGCACATCAACCTTCCTAGATGTTTACATCGAACGTGACCTTAAACTTGGTCTGATTGATGAAAAACAAGCGCAAGAGTTGATTGACCATTTCATCATGAAGCTTCGTATGGTTCGTTTCCTTCGCACTCCTGAATACGATTCATTGTTCTCTGGCGACCCAATTTGGGCAACAGAAGCAATGGCTGGTATGGGCGTTGATGGTCGTACTCTTGTTAGCAAAACGACTTTCCGCTACTTGCACACATTGCACACGATGGGCCCAGCACCAGAGCCGAACATGACGGTTCTATGGTCTGAACAACTGCCTATCGCGTTTAAACAATACGCGGCTAAAGTGTCTATCGAAACCTCATCACTTCAGTATGAGAACGATGATCTAATGCGTGCGGATTTTGATAACGATGATTACGCGATTGCGTGTTGTGTAAGCCCGCAGGTGGTTGGCCAACATATGCAGTTCTTTGGTGCTCGTGCAAACCTTGCTAAAGCGTTGCTTTACACCATTAACGGTGGTGTTGATGAAAAATCTAACATGCAGGTTGGCCCCCAAGTTGCTCGTATCGAAGATGAAGTTCTCGATTTTGACCGCTTAATGCCTCGCTTTGATGACATGATGGATTGGCTTGCAACGCAATACGTCACTGCGCTGAACGTGATCCATTACTCGCATGACCGTTACAGCTATGAAGCATCGTTAATGGCATTAATGGACCGCGATGTTCATCGCACAATGGCTTGTGGTATTGCAGGGCTGTCGGTTGTTGCTGACTCGTTAGCGGCTATCAAATACGCGAAGGTAACACCAGTACGTAACGAAGATGGCATCGCTGTCGACTTTGAGATTGAAGGTGAATATCCAAAATTCGGCAACAACGATTCACGTGTTGATGATATTGCTTGTGATTTGGTTGAACGTTTTATGAAAAAAATTCAGAAAATGAACACCTACCGTGAAGCGGTTCCAACTCAATCTATCCTTACGATTACTTCAAACGTTGTATATGGTAAAAAAACCGGTAACACACCAGATGGTCGCCGCGCAGGTATGCCATTTGGCCCGGGCGCAAACCCAATGCACGGTCGTGACGAGAAAGGTGCGGTTGCTTCACTTTCTTCAGTTGCCAAACTGCCGTTTGAATTCGCTAAAGATGGTATTTCTTACACCTTCTCAATCGTACCAAATGCACTAGGTAAAGATGATCTAAGCCAAAAAGTGAACCTAGCAGCACTAATGGATGGTTACTTCCACCACGAGGAAAGTGCAGGATCGATTCGTGTTGAGGGTGGACAGCACCTTAACGTGAACGTGCTTAACCGTGACATGTTGTTGGATGCCGTCGAACATCCAGAAAAATACCCACAGTTAACCATCCGAGTGTCGGGTTACGCTGTGAGGTTCAACTCGCTAACACGTGAGCAGCAACAAGATGTAATTAGCCGTACGTTTACTGCTAAGATCTAACCGTAAACTTCAAGATATACGGTTCTAAAAAAGCGCGAGAATGACATCCGTTTCTCGCGCTTTTTTGTGCGTGGAGTATGGCGCTAATGATGTCGTTGGGCGTCGCGTTGTCTTGGCTAGTATATGGGCAAAACCGATATTTACGCGGTGATTGGAATTACTTTGATGCTTTTTTTGGGGGGATTCGCTTGTTTTTTATGTCAGAGATCACTAGGGCGTGTTGATCTTT